>JAFYIW010000233.1 GCA_017538465.1 Victivallales bacterium | reverse complement strand
GGGCGCCATTGGCGTCTCGCAGAATGCCGCGGGTATGGGCGCGTCCGGCCGCGCCTTTGCGCTCGGGAATCACATTGTGCGAGAAGAAAATCGGCTCGGCGTTGGCGTGGCCAAAGGGCTCCAGTTCCTTGAGTTCCTGGAAGAACACCTCATCCAGCTCATCAAAGGTCACTTCGCCACAAATGCTCAGGTTGGGGCGCATGGACTCGATGCCGAGCACCTTCTGGATGGCCTGGTCGAATTCCTGGCAGAACTGCTCAAGATTCTCCTCCTCCAGCGAGAGGCCCGCCGCCATGGCGTGTCCGCCAAAGCGAATCAGCGTGTCTTTGCATTCATCCAGAACCTGCACGAGGTTCAAGGAACGAATGGAGCGGGCGGAACCCGTGAATTGACCGGAGGGGTCGCGTGTGAGAACCACACTGGGACGATGGTAATGGCGGGTCAGCCGCGAAGCGACGATTCCCACCACACCCTGGTGCCAGGACTCATTCCAGACCACAATGGAGCGCGCCACTTCCAGGGAATGCGAAGTGCCGGGACGATATCGTTCGGCGATCTGGGCCTCGGCCTCGGCCACGACCTGTTCCTCGATGGTCTGGCGCTCATGGTTTAGGTGATCCAGGATGCCAGCGAGTTCCTTGGCGGTCTCGACATCATGCGCCTCCAGCAGCCGCAGGGAGTCCGTGGGGTCGCCCATGCGTCCCGTGGCGTTGATGCGCGGGGCGAGGCGGTAGGTGATGTCGGAGGTCGTCAAGGGCTCGCTGACATTGGAGATGTCACAGAGTTCATGCACGCCTGGGCGCATCTGCATGGAAAGGACCTTCAACCCTTCGCGGACCAGCAGACGGTTTTCATTGAGCAGGGGAACGATGTCCGCGACTGTCCCCAATGCCACCAGGTCCAGCACGCTATGCAAGTCGGTCTCCTCGCCGCCGATGCCGTTCTCGCGCCCGTATTTCAGGAAAGCGCAGGCGACTTTATAGGCCACTCCGACGCCGGCCAGGTCTTCGGTCTCCTTGGGGGCCCCTGGCAGTTTGGGGTCCACCACCACCATCGATTCCAGGGTCTGCGCATCAGCCGGCAGACCAAGTCCGATGGAGCCCACGCCGCGCATGCCGTCATGCAAAGGGGTGGGGCCGGGGGTATGGTGGTCGGTGATGATGAGGTCGAGGTGGATGGCACGCGCCGCGTCCACCGCGTCATAGCTGGTGATGCCACAGTCCACGGTCACCAGCAGGTCACAGTGCCCTTTCGCGTTTTTGTTGATGGAGTCTGCGGTGAGGCCATAACCGTCATCGATGCGGTGCGGCAGATAGCAGGTGACCTGTGCGCCATTTTCGCGCAGCACCCAAGCCAGCAGCGCCGTGGCGGTGATGCCATCGGTGTCATAGTCTCCATGAATCATGATGCGCTGATTCTGCTGGATGGCCTCCCAGAGTCGTTTGGCGGCGGCTTTTGTCCCTGGCAGTAAATAGGGGTCGCCCAAATGGTCCAAATCCGGGTGAAGGAAGGTCTGGACATTTTCCGGGGTGATGCCACGGGCGGCCAGCACCAGGCCAATGGGCCTCGACACCGATGCCTCCTCCATCAACGCGGAGATTACTTGCGGTGTCGGCGTGGTGAATTCCCAAACTCGGTTTTCTTGATCGTGGTTTTTCTGGTTGTATGAATCCATGTTTTATCCTTGTTTAAAAGTATTCGCGCTAACTATACGTCATTTTGTGATAAATTCAAGGCGACATAGGAGGATATTTTTGGCGAAATGCACAAAAAGGCCAAACTGCCGCGATGTGCGGAAATCCGTTAAGCGGGGATTATATTTAGCATGAATTCTTTTTCCCGGGCAGTCATGCCGACCAATTCCGTGTCCCTCCGAACAAAGACAACGATGATGCAAATCCCGCTATTGGACCTGAAACAGCAGTTTGAAGCCATTCAGGACGAAATCATGCCCAGCCTGGCTAAGCTGTGCGCCAGCCAGCAGTTCATCCTTGGTCCGAAAGTGGAGGAGGTGGAGCGGCGAATTGCCGAATACTGCCAGGCCGCCTACGGCTGCGGCGTGACCTCTGGATCGGACGCGCTGCTGGTCTCCCTGATGGCGGAGCAAATCGGTGCGGGAGACGAGGTCATCACCTCGCCCTATACCTTTTTTGCCACGGCGGGGGCCATCTGCCGCACCGGCGCCAAGCCCGTCTTTGTGGACATCGATCCGGTGACCTACAATATCGACGTCACCCAAATCGAGGCGGCCATCACTCCGAAAACGCGGGCCATCATCCCTGTGCATCTCTATGGACAGGCGGCGGATATGGATGCCATCCTGGCGATTGCCCAAAAGCATGGACTGGTGGTGGTGGAGGACGCCTGCCAGGCCATCGGCGCGGAATGCCGCGGCCGGCGCGTCGGCGCCTTGGGCGAATACGGATGCCTCTCTTTCTTCCCCAGCAAGAACTTGGGATGCTTCGGCGATGGGGGAATGGTACTTGCCAATGATGAGAAACGCGCCGCCCGTCTGAAGATTCTGCGCAACCACGGCATGGCCCCGCAATATCACCATCACCTCATCGGCAGCAATTTCCGTTTGGATGCTCTGCAGGCGGAGGTGCTGCTCAAAAAACTGCCGCATTTGGATGACTGGACGGCCGCGCGGCAAAAGAACGCCGCCGACTACGACCGGCTTTTTGCGGGGGTGGACGGCATTGCGCTGCCCGTCGAGGCCGCCTGGTCCACGCGCCATGTCCGCAATCAGTATGTCATCCGCATTGTCAATGGGCGCCGCGATGTCATTTGGGAGGGCCTGAAGGCCGTCGGCATTGGCTGTGCGGTTTATTATCCCGTGCCGCTGCATTTGCAGGAATGTTTCACGTCGCTGGGCTATGGCCCGGGAGATTTCCCCGAAAGTGAGCGCGCCGCCTTGGAGACTCTGGCGTTGCCGATTTTCCCGGAGTTGACCATGGAGCAGAAGGAGCGGGTCGCCGCCGAGGTGATTCGTCTGCTCAAGGCATAGGGGATGCAAAGGATGGAGAGCCAGGCGTAGATGAGCCATAAGTCACGAAATAAGAATATTGACCGGCCGCGGCAAAGCACCTTCAAGATTTTCTGGCGTCTGCTGTGGCAATATGCGCGACACTATCCGGTCTATCTTTTCCTGGGGGTGTTCTCCGCTATTCTGATGGGTGGCGCGCTGGGAACCGTCTTTCGCATGATGAGCGTCTCGGTGGATATCTTCGAGGCGGGCACGGCGGCCACGCCTGCCAGCCACACGTCGGTTGTCGCCACTTCTCCAGACACTTTGCCGTCTGGGATGGCTTTGGAGTCGGCGGAACCGGATGCTCCGCCATTGGCGGCCATGGTGGCGGTCTCGCCAGCCGAGGATGTCTCCACCTCTCCAGTTCAGGAGCGTGAAGAGCGCAACAAGGCCAAATCCAGCAAGATGCTCGGTCAGGTGAATCGGATTCTGGAGTTCTTCCATGCGGATCCGGTGGATGAGTCCAGCGTGCTGACGCTCAAAACGGTCGGCATTCTGCTGGGGGGCATCGTGCTGCTGTTTGGACTGAAGGCGCTTGGCGAATGGCTGAACCACTATAGCCTGCGTTATGTCGGGGCAAGGGTGGTGGTGGATTTGCGCCAGGATCTCATCGACCATCTCATGAAACAGTCGATGGGCTACTTTGCCAATGGCTCGACGGGAGCGCTCATCAGCCGCTGTACCAATGACGTTGCGGCCATTGAACACGTCATCTCGCAGGCGCTGCCCGAACTCTGCCAGGCACCTGTGCTCATTGTCGTCTCCATCCAGTTTATGATTGCGCAGGCGGTGCAGCAGGGCCTGGGCTGGCAATTTCTTGGCATGGTGGTGCTGCTGCCATTCTTCATCGCGCCATTCTATTGGCTGACGCGGTTTCTGCGCTCCTACCAAAAACAGGTCCTGAGCGAATTGGCGACGGTGACTGGACGGATGCAGGAGACCTTCTCGGGAATGATGGTCATCAAGGCCTTCCGGCAGGAAACCGCCGAGCATGAACGCTTCAAGCAGGTGAACGAGGGGTATTTCCGGCAGCAGCGCAAGGCCATCATGACGGGGGTTCTGGTGCATCCTCTGCTGCAATTCGTGGCCATCGCGCTTTCGGTGGTCTTCGTGCTGCTCTGCTACCAGTTCGACGTGACCCTGGGGGCGCTGGCCATCATCGGTTTCGCGGCGCAGACGGCTTACAAGCCGGTGAAAGACCTGGTCAAACTCTACTCCAACGTCATCCGCGGTGCCGCCGCCGGCGAGCGTGTCTTCGAGGTGCTGGACATGGACACCAGTCTGCCACAGCCAGCCAATCCCAAACCCATCCGCGCCTTCCACGACAAGATTTCCTACAACGACGTCTCCTTCCGGTATGTGAAGGATGGGGCGCCTGTCCTCTCCCACATCAATCTGGTCATCCCGAAGGGCAGTCTGGTCGCGTTGGTCGGACAGACCGGCTCAGGCAAGTCCACTTTGGCCAATCTGCTCGCCCGCTTCTACGATCCAACGGAGGGGAACATCACCATTGACGGAACGGATTTGCGGGAATTCGACGCCGGGGATTTTCGCCAGCAGGTCGGGATGGTCAGCCAGGACACCTTCCTCTTCAACACCACCATCGCCGAGAATATCCGCTATGGACGGCCCGACGCCAGCGATGAGGAGGTGCGCGCGGCGGCCATCCAGGCCAACGCGATGGAATTCATCGAGCAGTTCCCCGATGGCTTTGGACACAAGGTCGGCGAACGCGGCAACCTGCTTTCGGGTGGGCAGAAACAGCGCATAGCCATCGCCCGTGCCATTCTTCGCAATCCGCCCATTCTGATTCTGGACGAGGCGACCAGCGCCTTGGACACCGTGACCGAGCGTCTGGTCCAGGACGCCCTGAATAATGTGATGAAAGACCGCACGGTGATTGCCATCGCGCATCGTCTTTCCACAATCCAGATGGCCAATGAAATCCTGGTCATGGATCAGGGGCATATCATTGAGCGGGGAACCCATGAAAGCCTGCTGGCAGGAAATGGCGCCTACGCGAAACTCCACCAGATGCAAATCGGGGAATGACCGAAGCCCTCTGAATTTAATCTCTGGCCTCAAGGGGGCGCAGGAGCGCGTCCCTCCCGTTTCCACCTCTGACCTCTGACCTCTGACCTTCTTGGCGGGGACCAGAGTCCAGAGTCCAGAACTTTAACCTTTTCCCTTTAAACTTTAACCTCTTCCCTTTAACTTTTAACCACCTCTCACCTCTCACCTCTCACCTCTAACTTTTTAATTATTATGGCCGACAACGCATTGAATCGCAACAGCTACCTCACCCAGAATCTGGGAAGTTTCCCCGCCGACACCGAGTTCTTTGGAACCAAGTATGTGAAGGTCAACGACCTTCGCTACGGTACCAACCCCCATCAGCCGGCCGCCTACTACAAGCCGGTCAATGCAGTGGACTCGGTGATTGGCGACATGAAGGTCCTCAAGAACGGCAAAAGCGGCCTTTCCCAGACGAACCTGGAGGACATTAGCTACTCGCTGAACATCGTCAAGTACTTCGACCGTCCGGCCTGCGCCTGCATGAAGCATGTCAATCCCTGCGGCGCGGCCATCCAGGCTGGCGACGAATCCCTTAAGTCTGTGTATGTCAAAGCGCGCGATTGCGATCCCCGCGCGGCTTTCGGGTCAGTCATCGCCTTTAATGTGACCGTGGATGAGGAGACCGCCCGCGAAATCATGTCCACCTTCGTGGAATGCGTGGTCGCCCCCGGCTTCACTCCCGAGGCATTGGCGGTCTTCAACGATCCC
>JAFYIW010000232.1 GCA_017538465.1 Victivallales bacterium | reverse complement strand
CTCCCATCCTCACCTCTCACCTCCCATCCTCACCTCTCACCTCCTCCCTTGTCCTTCCCATTCCTCATCGTCCGCCAGATGTGCGGTGTTCACGGCAAGCACCTGGACTTCATGCGCGAGCTGCTAGAAATCAACCGGAAATATCCCGGCTCCTGCGATGAATACTGGATGGACGCGGACACGCCCTTCTGTTATCCGACGCTGGAGACGGAACGTCCCTACAACGAGGAGTTCCGCGAATTCCGCGAGGAATGCGAAAAGGCCGGCATCGCGATGGGCTTCCAGCGTTGTCCGACGCTCGGCCATTGCGTGATGAAGCTCTCGGACCAAACCCAGCCCACGCTGGGGACAAATGACATGCAGATCGACGCCCAGGGGAAACTCCTCGAAGGGCTGCTCTGCCCGACCTCGCCGAATGTCCTGGAATACGTCTATGAGCGCACCAAGGCCACGCTGGAGGCGCTTCGGCCGAGTTCCTTCTGGATTGACGACGACCTGCGCATGGGCGTCTGCAAACCAGAAGGCTGCTTCTGCCCGCGTTGTCTGGAGCAATTCAATGCGGAGACGGGTGGCAACTGGACCCGCGAGGAGCTGGCACACCACCTCAATGACCAGACGGGCGACTTCGAGCCAGTCCGTGCCCAATGGTGCCAGTTCCACGCCCGCAACAACGCATTGGTCATGGAGGCCTATCGTCGGGCGGTGGACGAAGTGATGCCGGAGTGCCGGCTCGGTTGGCAGACCACGATGCAGACCTGGACTTACAACGGACTGGACTACACTCCCGCCTACCGCGCGATGTCCGGTCCGCGTGGATGCCCCGCCAACATTCGTCCAGGCGGTGGCTATTATTTTGAGGACACGGAAATCAAAACTCTTCTGGGGAAGGCATTTGAAACGCTGGTGGCCACCGCCCGTGCGGTGCAATACCCCCTGATGGAGCAGATTTGCTACGAGGCAGAAAACTACCCCCATACCGGGCAACTCAAATCCGCCCGGATGATGATGACCGAATGTGCCTTCATGCTCGGCTGCGGTTGCAATTCCATCACCGTCTATTGGCATGACCACGAAAACCGCGAACCACGCGCCAATTATGAGCACTTCGCCAAGACCTGCGCCGAATGGCGGCCCTTCCTGGAGGCGTTGGCGGACCGGCTCCCCGGCACCATGAACTCCGGAGTCACGCAGCTGGTCGGCCCCAGTCAGGCCAACATGCCCAACCAGGGACGCCCCACCGACGACTGGCGATGCTACGGCATGTGGAATCAGATGGCGCAGCTCTGGAAACAGGGCGTCCCGATGACCGCGCCAGATGGCGCATCGGATATTCGCCTCGGCATTCTCACCGAACGCCAGATTGGCGGCTACACCGACGACGAATTGCGCCAGTTGCTCCAGGGGAATGTGGTGCTGGACGCGCTGGTGCTGGAACGCCTGAACGAGCGCATGCCCGACTGGCCCGTCACCCCCGTCAAGCCCATGGACCCCAATCCCTGTCTGATGGAGGTCTTCCCCAATGGCCGATCCTGCTGGAACTTCGCGCCACTTCGCGCCATCCAGGTGCAGGATGAAACGGCCCCCGGAGTGCGCGTCTTCAGCCGCATCGGACAGCATTACTGCAGCGTGATTGCGGACAACGCCACGCCGCCCGGCATCGGCTTTCCCGCCACGGTCCTCGTGCCCACCCGCTTCGGCGGACGCGTGCTGGTCATCGGCGGACTGGGCTTCTGGGAATACGGCAACTTTGACCGCATCGCGGTGCTCCGCGAGGCTCTGGACGCCGCCGCGACCAAGCCATTGCCCATCCGCTTGCTCTCCGCCCACCCCGTCTCGCCTGTCGTGCGTGTGGATGCCGAAGGACGCACCAAGTTGGTGGTTCTGATGAATGATTTCCTCGAAGAGACCGATGGTCTCCAAGTGATTGTGCGACGGCCCCGTGGCACCTCGGCACGCTGGCTGATGCCATTGGAAGAAAGCACGGTCTTGACCAATTTCCCTGCCGGCACCGAGGAAATCACTCTCACCCTGCCGCCCATCCCTGCCCGCGGAATCGCCGCCATCGCGCTGGAATAGCCTTGTTCGCCTTGTGCGCGATGGTCTCTCCCCTGCCCCTCCCCCCACCCGCTATGCAAACACTACGCCTTTGGCCCCAAAATTCCCCCGCCACTCCTGATGGCTTCATTCCCACCATGGATTTTTATCCATCGGAAACTTCGTTGCCGAATCCCGAGCGCGGGCGGCCTGCATTGGTGAT
Source organism: Victivallales bacterium (assembly GCA_017538465.1). GTDB lineage: Bacteria > Verrucomicrobiota > Lentisphaeria > Oligosphaerales > Oligosphaeraceae > RGIG1601. The sequence goes on along the minus strand of JAFYIW010000232.1, from coordinate 9,022 downwards.
CTTCCCCGGCGGGGCATACGTCAACCGCGCACCTCACGAGGGCGGAACCATCGCGGAATACTTCACCAAATTGGGTTTCCATTGCTTTGTGGTGCAATACCGCGTGGCGCCTCATCGCTATCCCGCGCCGCAGCAGGACGGCTTCCGCGCCATCCAGCTCGTCCGCGCAAATGCGGAGCGCTTCGGCCTGGATCCGCACCAGCTCGCCACCATCGGCTTCTCCGCCGGCGGACACCTCGCCGCCAGTGTCGGACTGCTCTATGACGACACCACCATCGACTCCTCGGCGGGTGACGAAGCCGACGCCCAATCGCGCCGGCCCGACGTCAATGGCCTCGCCTACCCCGTCATTTCCTCCGACCCGGCCTTCGGCCATCAGGGCTCCTTCGACAATCTCCTGGGCCCCGACGTCTCGCCGGAATTGCGTACTCGCCTGGGCCTGGAAAACCGCGTGCCCGACGACGCTCCGCCGACCTTCCTCTGGACCACCAGCGAGGACACCGGCGTTCCGCCACGCAACTCCTTCGTGTTGTTCGAGAGACTCCATGCGTTGGGCATCCCCGCCGAAGTGCATTGCTTCGCCCGCGGACACCACGGCCTCGGCCTGGCCACCGACTGGCCCGGCACCAACCAATGGCCGCAACTCTACCTCGGCTTCCTCCGCCACACCGCAAAATTCAACTGCTAGTTCCGTGCCCGCGCATTCTTGCGTGGGTTCTTTTCGTCCCATGAAGCACCCTGATATGATAACTTTCATCCCCGAGACCAAGACCTTCCACCTGAACGCCGGCGACATCAGCTATCTCTTCTGCATCGACGACGACGGTGCGCTGGTCCACCTCTATTTCGGCCCGCATCTGGAAAGTGCCGACCTGCGCCCGCTTCAGGACTACCGATGCCTCGCCTTCTCGCCCTACCATGGCGAGGCGCTCTCCACCCACTCGCCGGATGTGCTGATGCAGGAGTTCCCCAGCCATGGCGTCGGCGACTACAGCCCCTCCGCCGTCATCGTGCGCAACGCCCAGGGCAATGACATCACCAGCCTGCATTACGTCTCCCACACCATCGAGCCCGGCAAGTCCGCCCTGCCTGGACTGCCCGCCACCTTCGCCACCGACGACGAGGCGGAGACGCTCGCCATTCTCCTGAGCGACGACCTCATCGGCCTCGAGGTCACTCTCTCCTACACCGTCTTCCGCGACCTCTCCATCATCGCGCGTTCCGCCACCGCGACCAACCGCGGCTCGGCGGCCCTCACCCTGGAGAAGCTCGCCAGCCTCAGCGTGGACTTCACCGAAGGCCCCCTCGACCTCTGCTCCTTCCCTGGCGCACATGCCCGCGAGCGCCAATTCCAGCGCGAGCGTCTGCATTTCGGACGGCGTGTCTGCGAGAGCCTTCGCGGCTACAGCAGCCACCAGATGAACCCCGCCGTGATTCTTTGCGACCCCGCTGCCACCGAGACCGCCGGACGCGCCTATGGCGCACTGCTGGTCTATAGCGGAAACTTCGCCGCCGAGGTCGATGTCAGCCAGATTCAACGCACCCGCCTCACCCTGGGCATCCATCCGCAGACCTTCCGCTGGCACCTCGCCCCCGGCGAGACCTTCCAGGCCCCCGAAGCGCTCATCGGCTGCTCCGACCAGGGTTTCGCACGCCTCACCCATGCCTTCCACGACCTGATGCGAAAACACCTCCTCCCGCCCAAGTGGGTAAACACCCCGCGGCCCATCCTCGTGAACAGCTGGGAGGCGATGTTCTTCAATTTCAACCGCGAGAAGCTCCTCGCCCTCGGCAAGACCGCCGCCGAACACGGCGTCGAGATGCTCGTGCTGGACGACGGATGGTTCGGACACCGCGACGACGACACCACCAGCCTCGGCGACTGGACTGTCAACACCGCCAAGCTCGGCGGCACCATGGCGCAGCTCTCCGACGACATCCACGCCCTCGGCCTCAAATTCGGCCTGTGGTTCGAGCCCGAGATGGTCTCCGAGGACTCCGACCTCTTCCGCGCCCACCCCGACTGGGCGCTCCAGGTGTCTGGTCGTACCCATAGTCTTGGCCGCCACCAGATGGTGCTGGACCTCTCGCGCCCCGAAGTCGTGGATCACCTCTACCACGCCATCGAAAGCGTGGTCGCCTCCGCCCGCATCGAGTATATCAAATGGGACGCCAACCGGCACCTCACCGAGGTCGCCTCCGCCACCCTGCCCCCCGAACGCCAGGGCGAGGTCTTCCATCGCTATATTCTCGGACTCTATCATTTGCACGACCGCCTCGTCAAGCGCTTCCCAGAAATCCTCTTCGAGGGCTGCTCCGGCGGCGGCGGACGCTTCGACGCCGGGATGCTCTACTATTGCCCGCAAATCTGGTGCTCCGACAACACCAACTGCATCGACCGCCTCGCCATCCAATACGGCACCTCCTTCTTCTACCCCTGCTCCACCATGGGCGCGCACGTAACCGTCTCCGATGGCCTGGACTTCGACACCCGTTTTCCCGTCGCCCTCGCCGGCACCTTCGGCTACGAACTCGACCTCAATCTCCTGCCGCCCGAACAACTCGCCAAAATCCCGGAGCAGTGCAAACGCTTCCATGAATTGCATCATCTTGTGGACCAGGGCGACTACTACCGCCTCACCTCCCCGATGACCGACCGCGTGACCGCCTGGATGAACGTCGCCAAAGACAAGCGGGAGTTCCTCCTCACCAGCGTGGTGCCCATCCGCGACTACGCGATATATACACGCCTCCGCCTCCCCGGACTCGACCCAGGCCTCACCTACGAAGACGACGCGGGAAACCGCTACCGCGGCGACGTCCTGATGAACCACGGCTTCCCGCTCCCGCCCTCCTACTGGTCCGTGAAGTCCTTCCTCTGGCACTTCAAGGCGATATGACACGCGAGAATAGTCCTCGCGTGTCTTTCAGGTCAACCCTTCTTCGACTCAAGCCGGCAGTTTATTCGCCTGGCAAATGCTCTCCCGCATTGGCCTTATACCACTCGGGCACGATGCCGTTCTGGGTGATTTTATAGTGAATCACCCGTGGCGAGAGTCCCAGGCTGCGGGCGGCGGCGGACATGTTGCCGTTATTGTGCTTGAGCGCGTCCACGATAAGTTCACGCTCAAAGGAACGCACCATCGTGTTGAAGTCCGCCTGGCCGTTGGGGAGCCCCTCGACCTCCCCGCCAGCGGTCTGGAGAGACGCGGGGAGATTATAGCCGTGGATGGTGTCGTCGGTCGTGGTCAGCACCGCACGCTCAATGCAATTCTCCAGTTCGCGGACATTGCCGGGCCAGTGGTAGGCCATCATCATATTGATCGCCGGAGTGGAGAGTCGCCGGATGTCTTTGTTGTATTTGGCATTCAGCTGGCTGATGAAATGCTCCGCGAGCATCACGATGTCCGAACGGCGGTTCTTGAGTTCCGGGAGGTTAATGGGGAAGATGTTCAGGCGATAGTAGAGGTCCTCGCGGAATTTCCCCTGCGCCATCAGTTCCTCGAGATTGCGGCTGGTCGCGGCGATGATGCGCACATCGCTCTTGAGTTCCTCGTTGCCGCCGACGCGCGAAAAGGTGCGCTCCTGGATGAAGCGCAGAAGCTTGACCTGAACCGCCAGGGAGATGTCGCCAATCTCGTCCAGAAAGAGCGTCCCGCCGTCGGCGGCCTCGGCCCGGCCGATTCGTCGGGCGAAAGCACCGGTGAAGGCGCCTTTCTCGTGCCCGAAGAGTTCGCTTTCCACCAGCGTCTCCGGCAGGGCCGCACAGTTGAGGGTGACGAAGGGACCTTCCTTGCGCGACGAGAGATTCCGGATGGCATTGGCGACCAACTCCTTGCCGGTTCCGCTGGCACCCCGCACCAGCACCGTCGCGTCGCTGGGCGCAACCTGCCGGATGAGTTCATAGACTTTGCGCATCGCATTGCAGTTGCCCACCAGCTTGCCGGGGGCCTCCTGCGAACTCAATGCGGAGCGCAGGCGCTGGTTTTCCCGCATGAGCTCCTCGCGCTCCTCGATCTCCTGCTGGCGGGCGGTGACGGCATCCGCCGTAAGATTGCCGATGATCTCCAGAAATTTGAGGTCGCTCTGGAGGTCCAGGCCGGCCTCCTGCTCGACGTCCACCGAGAGCGTGCCCACCACCCCGGTGTCGTGGTAGATGGGCACGCAGATGAAGGACACGCCAGTGGACTTGCCGCGCACCTTGCCGCGGGCGCCCGTGCGGTCCAGGAAACCCTTGTCCTTGTCGATGTTCGGAATGATTTCCGGCACTCCCGAGGCCGCCACCCGCCCCGTGATGCCTTCGCCCAGACGATAGCGTCCACGACGCTGCTCCTCCTCGTCCAGTCCCGTGGATGCCTCAATGACAAAGACATCCCCGTGACGCAACGTGAAGGTGCCGCGGAGCATCCCCTTGCGATGCCCTAGAATGGAGAGCACCTTCTGCAGCAAATCCTGCACCTTGCGTTCATGCAGCACCACCGTGCTGATTTCCCGCAACATCGACAGCTCGCTGTCTTCATTCAGGGGGCCTGAAGTCTCTTTCTTTGCCATAAAGTGTCCTATTCCTCGGAGGATTGCCAGCTTCGGACGACCAGTTTTCCAGGCACGGCCTCGTTCCAGCCCTCGATGGCCATGCGACCATCCGGCATCCCCAGAAAAGCCACCCACCGCACTTGCGACTTCGTGCGCCGGGCATCCAGTTCCGCATAGCCACGATGCGCAAGACTGCGCACCACAGTCGCCAATTCGGCCTCCGTCAGCCCCGCCATCTCCAACGGCTCCCAAAGTCCAAGAAGCTCCAGCCGCGCACGCAATTCCGCCACCGACACCTCAATGGCCTTCAGTTGGCGCAACTGCGTGCCCGACATCAGCGTAGGATACATATACGCGAGAGGACGCTGGGGAGGCTGATAACCTGGATCCACGCAGCCGCACACCCAAAGCAACGCCGACAAACTGAAAAGAATGAAATGTTTCCGTGTCATACTATGGATAATATATCCTTGTTTCACATAATTGTACTTTTTACATAATTGTTTCAGGCCCTGGCACCCGGATGCCAGGTTCTCGGCTCTCGCCCGCGAGCGCCTCGCCGTGGCCTACTGTAAATACCTGGGATCCACATCAATGTCGATGGGCACCCGGCGCAGCTCCGCCGGGGAGACCTGCATCATGGCGGAGCGAATCGCCGCCACGATTCCACGCACATCCGCCGCCCGCAGCAGTATCTGATAGCGATAGAATTTGGCGATTTTGGCGATGGGCGCCGGCATCGGTCCGATCACCTGCACCGATGACCGCAGCAACGGCTGGAGCACCTCCATGAAACGGTTTGCGGCGGCGGCGGTCCGCTCTTCGTCCGGCGACTTGAAATGCAGCAGCACCAGATGGGTGAACGGCGGGAATCCCAGCGTTTCGCGGGCCGGCGTCTCCTGGGCGTAGAAGTCCTTGAAGTCCTGCCTCTGGGCACAGGTGAGCGCATAGTTTCCGGGCGTGCAGGTCTGGACAATCACGCGGCCCGGGGAATCGCCGCGCCCGGCGCGTCCCGCCACCTGGGTAATCAAATCAAAGGTGCGCTCGGCCGAACGGAAATCCGGCACATTCAGCCCGATGTCCGCCTGGATGATGCCCACCAGCGTCACATTCGGGAAATCCAGTCCTTTGGCAATCATCTGCGTGCCAATCAGGATGTCGATTTTCCTCTTGCCGAACGCCTCCAGCACCTTCCGGTAGGACTCCGCGTTGGTCATCGTGTCCGAGTCCATTCGGGCGACCATCGCCTCCGGGAAGCACGCACGGGTGACCGCCTCCACGCGCTCCGTGCCAAAGCCGCCATAGCGGATTTCGGGACTGCCGCACTGCGGGCACTTTCGCGGGGCGTCCATTTCCGCTCCGCACAGATGGCATTTGAGCTTCTCCGCCTTCCGGTGGTAGGTGTAGGTCACTGAGCAATCTCCGCAGCTGGCCGTGTAGCCGCATTGCGGACAGGTCAGCTGCGTGGAGAAGCCACGGCGATTCAGAAAGACGATGATCTGCTCCTTGCGCGCCAGCCGATCGTGAATCAGCTCTTCCAGCCGCCGGGAGAAGAAGCTGGCCTTGCGCTCATCCTTGAGATGCGCGGAATCCTGATGCATGTCCACCAGCTCAATCGGCGGCAGCGGCTGGGCCTCGACACGCTGGGGCATCTCCACCAGGCGGTATTTTCCCACCTGGCAATTGTGATAGGACTCCAGCGACGGCGTGGCCGAGCCCAGCAGCACCGCGCAATGCTCCAGCGCGCCGCGCACCACCGCCACGTCGCGGGCATTGTAGTGGGGAACGGTATCCTGCTTGTAGGTGGACTCGTGCTCCTCGTCCACCACAATGAGACCAAGCTTTCGAAACGGCGCGAAGAGCGCGGAGCGCGCGCCGATGGCGATATGGGCGCGTCCGGAGTTGATCTTCGTCCACTCGTCGAAACGCTGTCCGTCCGACAAGCCGCTGTGAAGCACCGAGACCTGGTCGCCGAAGCGTGCGCGGAAGCGCGTCACGGTTTGCGGCGTGAGGGAGATTTCGGGCACCAGCACAATGGCGTCCTTGCCTTGTTCCCGGCAATGCGCGATGGCCTGGAGGAAGACCTCGGTCTTGCCGGAACCGGTCACGCCAAAGAGCAGCACCGGCTTGGGCTTCGGCTCGTCCATCTCCGCCGTCACCGCGGCCAGGGCGTCCTGCTGACTCTTCGTGAGCGTCTTGGGCTGGTCGGGCACGACCTTGAGATTGGTGAAGGGGTCGCGTTCCTGCACGCGACGCGTCTTCTGGAGCCAACCATCCTCCACCAGGGCCTCAATCACCGAGGCCCCGGCGTCCACCGCGCCGAGCGCCTCCTTGGCCGGCAGCGACCCGCCAAGCCGAATGAACGTGCGCAGGACGGTCTGCCGCTTGGGCGTGAGTCTGGCGAACTCCTCCGAGCCGAGATTCTGCCCCTTCTCCGTCAAGTCCAGATAGAGCGCCTCGCGGTGCTGCATCTCGCCCTTGCGCACCACCGCCGGCAGGAGATTCCAGATCACCGCCTCATGCGAGGCGCAATAGTAGTCGCAAATCCAGTCGCCCAGGCGCAGAAGCGGCGCGGGAATCTGCCGCATGGGATCCTCCAGAGCCGATATGGACTCCAGCTGGAACCGCGAGGTCGCCTTCAGGCGAATCACATAGCCGCTCCTGGGCTGGCCGCGGAAAGGCACCGTCACCCGACTGCCAGGCACGACCTTTCCGCGCAACTCGGCGGGAATCTGGTAGTCAAAGCCGCGCCCCGTCGCCAAATTGAGGGCGACCTCCGCAACAGGCAATTCGGTAGTCATATCGCCATGTGGTTCTTTTGCCACAGGCTACTGGCCCTTTTCGGCCCCTGCATCATCTTGAGAAGGAATCAGAGCCACCTGAAAATCCGCCACATGCTGTCCATATGCCTCGAGGCTGATTTTCAGTGGTCCCCCATCCGTAAAGGCCGCTCTGGAGAAGGTGAAGTCAAAGCGCACGCCAAAGCGGGTAAAGACCTTCTCGCAACTCACGCCAGGCGGCAACTCCAGTTCCGCAGCCTCGTAAAAGGCTTTCCAGTCCACATTGCTGGCGTACTCCTCGCGCAGCTTGATTTCATGCGTCTCCACTTTTCTCATGTGGCCCCCGCTTGAAGGCAGCGGCACTTTGGGATCGAAGCCAACCTGTGCCGAGACCGTCTTCTCGCCATTATTCCGGATGAAGTCATCCTCGGTGATTTTGGCCATTGCGGGCTGGAATTTCAGCGTCATGCCGCTCCGTCCGGCAACTTCCAGACGGACATCCGGATATCCTTCCGGTTCAACAATCGGCAAACGAACGAGCCGGGTGAACTGGCTGGCGTACGGCAGAGGCTTCCGCGGGGTGGCAACGACCCTCCAGCTGCCAGGCTCCAACTCCTCCAAAGCCAACGCGATCAGCTCATCCTCCTCCTTCGGCAAGCCGAGCTTCATCGTGTCCTTCAGACCTTCCAGGCCAGTGACGATGATATCCGCCTCCCACGGCCTCGCCGGGTCGTCAATGCCGCCAAACTCCAGCCGCCGACTCCGCGGCAGCGTCTCCACAAACCGCTGCACGTTGCCGTGGATCTGAACTCGCACGCGTTTGAAGTCACGCGGAATCAATGTGATGTCACGCATGAATTCACCGGGGGTGATCTGGGCGCCGTCCACAATCACGCGCATTGGCCATTCCTGATGCGGCTCCAGCATCATGCCGCCGGGCAACCCGTCAATGTTGGTGCAGGAGCAGCTGGCGTCGATGGCGGACAATTTCCAGGCCTCATCCGAGGTGTTGCGGATGGTGATGGTGATGATTTTGCGTTCGCCTTCAAAGAGATTGCCGATTTCCTGCACCAGGCCACCGAGGACTTCCAACGGCGCCGCCTCCTGAGGAGAATTCATGGAATCAAGATCAGCATATCCCCAGTCAATGGAAATCGGCTCGTCGTCATCTTCCTCTTCCTCATCTGCTCCCAGGACATCGTCTTCGGCAGTGTGCGAGACCGATTCGAGCTTCTCAACGGAAAGCTGGGCATCCGCCTCCGCACTGAGGACGGGCGAAGCGGCTTCGCCTTGCGTCCTCGGCTGCGCATCCCCGGAATCGGCGGCATCCGGCTCCGACTCTTGCCTGCAGGAGAACATGACGGGGCAGACCAATGCCATGAGGAAAAAAGCGGGAAGGATAACCTTGAGGAAACGCTGTTTCATGTTATTCAGAGTTGAGGACGATTGGGGGGCATTCCGCCTACATGTCGGCAGAAGAGGAAGTCATTTCTGCTAGCAATATTAATATAGGAGGTATTTCGGATTCCGCATGAGACAAGGCCGACAGCGACAGCCGCAATTTCACCAAAACCGCCACTGGTCAGAGTGGATGATTTTTAGACTATGATTCCAAAGGCTTTGTTCCCTGAGAGGGTGCCTAACGGCAGAATTATCGCTTTGGCTTTACCCAAAGGGTTGTCGCGCCCTTTTCGGGCGCAGGATTCTGG
>JAFYIW010000231.1 GCA_017538465.1 Victivallales bacterium | reverse complement strand
TGACCGCGTCGGTGATGGTCTCGCCCAGATACGCCTCGGCGTCGGTCTTGAGCTTCTGGAGGATCATCGCGGAGATTTCCGGCGGGGAGTATTTCTTGTCGCCGACCTCGACCGCCGCGTCGCCATTCGCGGAGGCGACCAGCTTGAACGGCACGCGTGCGATGTCCTCGCCGCATTCGCTCAGCTTGCGCCCCATGAAACGCTTGATGGAGTAGATGGTCCCGGAGGGATTCGTGACCGCCTGGCGCTTCGCGGTCTCGCCCACCAGACGCTCGCCAGTCTTGGTGAATGCCACGATGGACGGCGTGGTGCGGTGGCCCTCCGCGTTCGGAATGACCTTCGCCTCGCTGCCTTCCATGATCGCCATGCAGGAATTCGTCGTGCCCAGGTCGATGCCCAGGACTTTTCCAGTGATTTTTTCAGTAGCCATAGTTTTTTCTCCTTAATGTTATGGAAATCGCTTGCGGTTTTCACCGCGATGGAAACAACAATAGCTTTTGTGTTAGCAAACCGCGTGCCAAAATCACCCTGGGAGAATCGCGTGCCGCATTCGTCCTCAGGCGCGACAAAATGTCACACCCGGCTTGCCGATGTCGCACCTGGCGCATCGAAGACAAGCGAAGGGCGAAATGGCCCCGCCCTCCCGAATGACCTCGCGCGTCACTTACGTGCCGCGCCGGAAACAGACTTTTTCCGGGTTGTCATTCAATGCCATGGAACTACGGCAGGCAGGCGAAGCCGGCGGAAAAGCGCCTGCCGGGGCAAGGGTTTCTTTCGTGTGTTTCGTGTGTTTCGCGGGAAAGGCTTCAAGGCAAGTCAACGATATAAGTCCCTTTCTTTTCCCTGTCTGGCGATACTTCGGAAACTATCCTTTATATTAAGGAGATTACGCTTTCACTTCACCGAATTCAGCCAAATATAGGATGAAACGCAAATGAGCGACGAATTTGTCTGCAAGCAATACGAGCCGGCGAAAATCGAGCCGAAATGGCAGGGCTACTGGGCGGAGCACAAGACCTTCAGGGCGGTGGACTGCGACTACAGCCGCAAGAAACTCTATGTGCTGGATATGTTCCCGTATCCGTCGGGCGCGGGACTGCATGTCGGCCATCCCGAGGGCTACACGGCCTCGGACATCTGGTGCCGCTTCAAGCGCATGAATGGCTACAATGTGCTGCACACGATGGGCTGGGACGCCTTTGGCCTGCCCGCCGAACAGTATGCGGTCAAGACGGGCACGCACCCCGAAATCACGACCTCCAAGAACATCGAGAACTTCAAACGCCAGCTGCACGCCTTCGGCTTCTCCTTCGACTGGGACCGCGAGATCCGCACCTGCAGCCCCGACTACTACAAGTGGACGCAGTGGATCTTCAGCAAGCTCTTCGAGCAGGGACTGGCCTACGAGTCCCACCAGCCGGTGAACTGGTGCCCCGCATTGGGCACGGTGCTGGCCAACGAGGAGGTCATCAACGGCCGCAGCGAAGTCGGCAACTACCCCGTTTACCGCAAGCCCATCCGCCAGTGGGTGCTCAAGATCACCGCCTACGCGGAGAAGCTCCTGGAGGGGCTGGACGGACTGGACTGGCCGGATGGCACGCTCGAAATGCAGAAGAACTGGATCGGGCGCTCCACTGGCGCCGAGGTCGAGTTTCCCGTGAAGGACCATGACGGTCTGAAACTGAAGGTCTATACCACGCGTCCCGACACGCTCTTCGGCGCGACCTACATGGTCGTGGCCCCCGAACACCCGATGCTCAAGGAGATTGTGACGGAGGAGCAGCGCGAGGCGGTGGAGGCATACGCGCTGGAGGCCAGCAAGAAGTCCGACCTGGACCGCACGGAGCTGACCAAGGAGAAGACTGGCGTCTTCACCGGCGCCTACGCGATCGACCCCGTGAATGGCCACGAGATTCCAGTGTGGGTCTCCGACTACGTGCTGGCCAGCTACGGCACCGGCGCGATCATGGCGGTGCCTGAACACGACACGCGCGACTTCGAGTTCGCCAAGAAGTTCGGTCTGCCGCTCGTCTGCGTGCTGAAGCCCAGCGAGGCCGACTGCGAGGCCGCCGGCGTGAAACTGGAGGATGTCCTGGCCTGCAATGTCTGCTGGACGGGCGACGGCCTCCACTGCAACTCCGCGAACGACCAGGGACTCGACCTCAACGGCATGGACCTGGCCGAGTCCAAGAAGACCATCAACGCCTGGATGAAGGAACATGGCGTCGGCACCCCGACCGTCAATTTCAAATTGCGCGACTGGCTCTTCAGCCGTCAGCGCTACTGGGGCGAGCCCTTCCCGCTGGTGCACTACCCCGACGGCCATGTCGGACTGGTGCCGGAAGACCAATTGCCCGTGGTGCTTCCCGAGATGGAGAACTACAAGCCCACCGAGGACGGCGAGCCGCCGCTGGCCCGCGCCAAGGAGTGGCTGAAGTGGACCGACCCCAAGACCGGCGAGGTCTGCCAGCGCGAGACCAACACGATGCCGCAGTGGGCAGGCTCCTGCTGGTACTACCTGCGATACATCGACCCGCACAACTCCGAGCGCGGTTGGGATCCCGAAAAGGAGAAGTACTGGATGCCGGTGGACCTCTACATCGGCGGCGCCGAGCACGCCGTGCTGCATTTGCTCTACGCGCGCTTCTGGCACAAGGTGCTTTTCGATCTGGGATACGTCTCCACGCCAGAGCCCTTCAAGCGCCTGATCCACCAGGGGCTCATCCTCGGCACCTCCTACAAGGACGCCCGCGGGGTGCTGATTCCCAACGACGAGGTCGAGGCCCGCGATGGCAAGTTCTTCCACAAGACCACCGGCGAGGAACTCACCACGCTGCCCGCCAAGATGTCCAAGTCCCTCAAGAATGTCGTGAACCCCGACGAGGTCATCGCCCGCTACGGCGCGGATGCCTTCCGCCTCTACGAGATGTTCATGGGACCCCTGCGCGACTCCAAGCCGTGGTCCACCGAGGGCGTCGAGGGCGTCTATCGCTTCCTGCACCGCTTCTGGAAGATGTGCATCGATACCGAGACTGGCGCGGTCGCCAAGGAGGTCGATGACACGCCGATGACCCGCGAGCAGGAACGACTGCTGCATCAGACCATCAAGAAGGTCACCGAGGACACCGAGAACATCTCCTACAACACCGCCATCAGCCAGTTGATGGTCTTCCTCAACGAGTTCGGCAAACTCCAGCATCGCAACCGCGCCGCCATCGAGACCGCGATTCTGCTGCTCTCGCCGATGGCCCCGCATCTCTGCGAGGAACTCTGGAGCCGCTACGGCCACGCCGAAACGCTGGCATACTATCCCTGGCCCAAGTTCGACGAGGCCAAACTCGCCGTGGATGAAATCGAGATTCTCGTGCAGCTCAACGGCAAGCCGAAGGTCCGCCTGATGGCCCCCGCCAAGGCCTCCAAGGACGAATTGCTCGCCTTCGCCAAGGCGAACTCCGAGGTCGCCGCCCTCCTGGAGGGCAAGACCCTCGTCAAGGAAATCGCCGTCCCCGGACGACTGGTCTCCTTCGTGGTGAAGTAAGCTCGGCTGGTTTGTATATTGGGGCGGGAGGGACTTGCACTACGTGCGTCGCCTCGCCCCTCCCGTCCCAAGCCCCACCCATCCCAGGCTGTGGTATGTGCTCTAGGGGAAAGGGGCCAAGGCACTGAATGCCTTTCCCCTTTCCCCTAGCCCCTATCC
>JAFYIW010000230.1 GCA_017538465.1 Victivallales bacterium | reverse complement strand
TAACCTCTAACCTCTAACCTACGATTGTCCACCGCCCAGCAGGATCGTCCGAAGCACCACCGCGAGCGCGCGCTGTGGCGTCGTGCGCAGCGTCGGCGCCACCTGTGCGGCCAGCGTGGCCAGCTTGGGATCCTGCGCCAATTCGACCAGACGCTGCAGAGCGTCCAGCGAAAGCCCGCTCAACTCCGCAGTGCCTGGCATGACGGCAGTGTAGGTGTCCACATGCTCCTGCCCCTGTCCGGTCGTGAGAAACTCCACGCTCGTCTGCAATTGCGCGGCGAACTTCTCCAGCCGCCGCGGCGTGGTCGAAATCTGCCCCGACTCCAATTTGGAATAGAGGCTATTCGAGACACCAAGGCGCCTCGCCATCTCCATCTGGCGAAGCTTCAGCTGTCTGCGGAAATAACGCAGCTGCTGACCTAAGATGAATTTGGCGTCACTCATGCAAGATTCCCCCAAAAAGACAGAAGCGCAAGCGATTTTGCAAAATATACTCCCTTTTGCCCCAAAGCATCCCTTGCCGAAAACAAAAAAACTGCTGACCGGTCTCCTGCCAACACCCGCCGCCGCAAAAGACGCTACTGGGAGACGTCTCGCGTCACATTGCTGCTGTAGAAAAATCTAAAGTCCTCCGTATATGCCCAACTGACGGGAACTCCTCTGCCGCGCAGGAAAGCGCGCACCGCGACCAGCGCATCGAAACTTTGGTCATCCACCCAAATATGCACAAATCCGCCATGCAGACCATCGAGGATTGCATTGCAGTCCGCCAAGGAGGTGCCCCGTCCTTTGCCAGGGAACATGATTTCCACTTCCCTGCCACCCAATTCCCGTTCCGTGGTGTCCATTCTCAGATAAAGGCGGTTTCTGCGAAGGAAGACCATCGTTTCATCGCCCCCGAGGCGTTCCCTCTCCATGGAGAAGGTGATGGTCTGCGCCGGTTTGGTGTCCGCCAGACGTTGCTCCCAATCCTCAAGCTCCCGCTGAAGCCGCTCTTTTTCCGCCGTCGCGGCATTCAGCCGCCTTTCCATGGCCTGGACATCCGTCTGGATGGCCAAGAGCCTATCCCGCATCTCCTGCTCATCTTCCTTATATGCCATTTCCTGATCCTCCAGCCGGCGATTCCGTTCCCGGGCTTTCTGATAGCGCTGTTCCGCGTTCTCCTCCTCGCCCATGGCCGTCAGCAACTTTTCACGCGTCTCCAGAATCCGCCGAATCACTTCCATCTCCGCAGGCCGGATCCCCATCTTCGCCAATTGGGCATTCCGTTGCTGCCGCTCCGTCTCGCGCCACTCCTCCCGCGCCGTCTCCAGCTGTTCCAGCAAAGCGGCCTTCTCCTCTGGCGTCGGCATCTTCTTCATGCTGTCCAGCACCGACTTCGATGCGAACTGGGTGACAATCACCAAGGCTATTGCGATGAACATAATTCCCCCGAAGGTGTTGCACATGGTGTCAAGCAACAGCTCCAGACTGGAAGGAAATGCTTCGGTTTTCTTTGCCATATTCTTTCGGGAAGGCCCGCCGTCCTATTTTTCGGGGAAAATCTCCAGGGATGTCATGACGGGATCGCGTCCCAGCACGATGTCCGGGGAGAGCGCCTTGATCCTCCTGTCGATTTCATTTGAGCGCGCAATGGCGTCTGCCCGATACAGCAGCACAGGATAGTACAGCGAGAAATCGAACCCCTTCAGCCAAGCGGTGAATTCGTTCAGATTTTCTGCGAAGCTCCTGCCTTGGAATTCCATGACTTGGCCCGGCTCCGGCGGATAGACCGCCGCGCGAAAGCCCTTCCCCGTGCATTCGACCAGAATCGGCGTATGCGTCCGCTGTCCCACGAAGGAAAAGGCCAGGCTACGCTCCTTCTGGACAATGGCATCCCGGGTACGCTGAAGCTCCTGCCGCAGCCTCTGGTTCCGCTCCTCGGCCTGCTTCTCGGCATCCTTCAACTTCGCCAGCTGATCCTGAAGCTGTTCCTGCGTCCGGCCCTGCTCCGTGACGACCTGCTGATGACGGCGCTCCTGTTCCTCCTCAGCCCGACGAGTCTCCTCCTCCAGTTCGTCGGCCAAGTCGTTCCATCTGGCCGCCTTCTGTTGTCGGCTTTCCACCAACTGGCTTTCCTGGCTCAGGCGTGCCTTCAGCGCGGTTTCATCCTGATTGCGGAACTCCCGCACCTGCTCATCCGGCAATTCCCAATCCGCTCCGGAAGCCTGCCGCAGACGCATGCGCAAATCCGCCAATTCCTGTTGCATCTTTTCAAACTCAGGGTCCAATGCCGGCGCGGAGCGCTTTTTGTTGATCGTCTCCACCAGCTGCAAGGCAATCACCAGAATGCCGATGATCATCACGCCGGTCAGCGAGGTGATGATATCCTGAAAAGAAAAGAGACTGATTGGAGTTCCCCGGTTCCGCATCTCACGACTTCATCCCAGGCACTTCTGACGGCACGGCGGATTCGGTGTCGGGCGCCGCCCTCAAGTCGTCCACCCGCAATCGTGACGTCACATTGTCATAGCAATAGCTGGAGCAGGCGTCCAGGAATTCCTCCTCCTTCTGGATCAGCAACGTCATCAGCAGCTGGATGACCAATGCGGCAACCAGGGCGATCAGCGTCGTCTCAAAGGCGATGCCCAGTCCCGAGGTGACGTTGGACAGAGAGACCTTCAGGGTC
>JAFYIW010000229.1 GCA_017538465.1 Victivallales bacterium | reverse complement strand
TAACCTCTAACCTTCCTGGCGGGACCTAAGACCAAAGTCCCAAAACCTGAACTTTAACCTTTTCCCTTTAAACTTTAATCTCTAACCTTCCTGGCGGGACCTAAGACCAAAGTCCAAAAACCTGAACTTTAACCTTTTCCCTTTAAACTTTAAACTCTTCTCGCCTCTAGTGTTTCATCTCCAAAATCATTCCAAGCGCCTGGTCGGGGTGTTCCAGGAGCAGGTCGGCGGCAGTGCCGACTTCGGCGAGCGGTAGCCGATGGGTAATCATCGGGGCGACCTTCAGGCGTTTCTCGGAGAGCAGCGTGAGGAACTCATGCATATTGCGGCGGGTGTTGTATTCGCAGAAGACCGCGGGGTAGTCCCGGCCGTGCTCCCAGGCGGTGTCGTGATAGCCTGCTCCCGTGCGGCTGGAGGCCCGGAAGTCCAGGTTGCCGGACCAGGCGCCGCCGCCGACCTCCACCTTGCATCCGCCGATGAGGATGATGTTGCCCATCGCATGGCCATCCTGCGAGACCTTCATGCACAATTTCGCCTGGTCCAGCGCCTTGGTGGCATTGCCGCCGAAGGCCAGCATCGCGAAGTCCGCGCCGTAGGGCGCGCAGAAGGCCTGGGTCGCCGCCACGGCGTCCGTGGTCTTGAAGTTCACTTGGTTGCGGATGCCGCATTTCTTCGCGATGCGAAGACGATTGGCAACGCCCTCCCAGGTGATGACGCGAGCCCCGGATAATTGGAAGAGCTGCGCGGCGAGATTTCCGACGATGCCTTGCCCCAGCACGATGCCGTAGGAACCCAGCGCGGGCTCGGCGCGGCGCACGCCCTGCATCGCGGTGATGCCCAAATGCGCGAAGACCGCCTCCTCGTAGCTGACGTCATCGGGAATCGGCATCACCAGGTTGATCGGCACCACGGCGTAGTTGCCGTGAATCGCATAGCCCGTGCCCATCGCGGTCACCCGCATGCCGCGCTTCAGCCCGCGTGCGTCGCCGTTGACCTTCATCACCTCGCCCGCATTCGCATATCCGAAGACCTCGTCATTGCCGTCTGGCTTGATCCGACGGTCGCGGGGCTTGTTCATTTCGGTGCCGGGGCTGATGAGCGAGAGGTGGACTTTGATCAGCACCTCGTTTTCCTTGAGTTCGGGAACGGCTTCCTGGCGGGTGATGACTTCGCCCGTGCGGGTGATGACGGCTACAGTGCGCTTGAGCATACGTGAAGTATTCTGGTTGGGGGTGGAACAAAAACTATTTGAGCACTCCCAGTTGCCTGGCAGTGACGATTTCGGTCTCGTAGGATCCGTCAACGGAGATGTCGAAGAGGCGGAAGCCCGGATCTCCGTCATTGTAGGAGCAGAGCGTCGCCGCCTTGCAGAAGCCGAGGCGGACGCCGTTTTGGTCAACCACGTCAAAGGTGTTCATGTGGTCGTGTCCGAAATAGGCGCCTTTGAGGTTTCCCATCTTAAGCCAGCTCTGGTAGAGGGTGCGCCCCTGATAGGTATGCGCGTCGTCAGTATAGACCTCCCAGCGTGGCGGGCAGGGCTTCTCCTTCATTTCGCCCGTGCCGACGCCCTCCGCGAGGCGGTCGAAGGAGTCCACGTCGTTGTTCCAGACGGTTCCGGCAGGCTGAATGAGGTACATTTTGTGCTGGTCGATCCAGATCATGTTCGCCTCGGGGATGAGATATCGTCCGAGGGGCTTGGACCAGACTGCCCCCTCGGGTAGCTGCTTGATCCAGCGGTTGAGCGGTTCGCTGAAGAAGCCCTCCGGGTCGCCTTCCGCAGAGTCCTGGGTATCCAACAGCTGGATGTAGGCGGGGCGGGAGGGGACATGCACCAGCACGTTGGTACTGTTGACCTCGCAGACGATAATGTGCTGGAACCAGAGGCAGGGGAGGGCGCCCGCATTCTCCTCGTACCATTGAAGCTGGTCCGTGCGGCAGCCGTCGTAGCCACCCTGCGGGGGATAGTCGCCGGAGTCCATCACGATCAGATTGAAGAGTGGCGTGTCGCCTTCGGCGGACAAGAGCGGAATGACGCCGCTTCCCACGCCGGAGAGTTCCGCGATGTCAAAGTCCACGAAGAAATCCCCGCCCATCTGCCGGTAGATGTCATATTGTTCTTGGCGGGTGTAGTATTCCGGTCCTTTGCGCTCGGAGTCGTGGTTGCCGAAGGTGATGGCGTGGGGGATTTCCTCCGCCACGAAGATGTCCATGAATTCGGCGACGGCCTGTTCGAATTCGCCACGCTTGTTGTAGCAGGCGGTGTTGTCGCCGGTCAGGATGATGAGGGACGGGTGGTATTTCCGGATGCCCGCCCGAATCATCTCCTTGACGGGTTCCTCCAGCGGATAGGCTCCCTGCGGGTCCGTGAGCTGCATCACGCGGAATTTCCCGTTGGCGTCAAAGTGGAAACGCTGGGTGAGATTCGGGGAGATGGCGGGCAGGGCGGATTGGGCGAAGACGGTCATGCTGAGAAGAAACAGGGCGAGGAGACTTTTCATCGTGGTGTCCGGCGTGAGAGAATTCTGGCGCTTCATTTTCATTTCTGCCGAATCCGTGCCAATTGGATATGGGATTGAAATGAATTTGCTTTTTGAGGTGACATTAGCCATGGCCCGGAGCCTTTCGAGAGGCGTGTGCGGACCCCTGCAGGAGGCGCAGCTCACGTGGGAATGAATCTCAATATAGACCTGATTTCGCGAACTGTCGGGTTTCTCTGCGTCAAGACACGGGATTTTAAGGCATCGGTTTGGAAACGGCCAGCCACGCACGGCGTGAAGGGGATGATGGCTGGAAGAAGGGGCTGTTGCAAAACCTGCCGACCCTCGGCAGTCCCTGTGCGTAAATTAGGGGAAGGATATTCCAAGCCCTGCCACAACCATGTTGTTGCAAAACCAGGTATAATGGAACAGGGTATGAACACGCTATGCCGATGGCCTTGAACTCCGGGCCGTTGGTCGTCACGAAGAGGCAATGCCCGGGGAACGCTGTCCCAGAGGACGCCGCTACCGGGGACGAATGGGCTGGAGGTCCCAGCCGATGAAGCACTGCTCCGGCAGTTTCCAGTCCAGTTGTCTGGCCAGCGCACGATACACCACGTCGGATTTTGGGCGATTCTCCAGATGGTGGAACTGATTCCACTCCTGCCAGAGGCGGGAGCTGGTCTCCAGGACGATTTCATGGTCGCGCAGCAACAATTCCTTGGCCTGGCGAAGCGTCTCGCCATACTCCTGAAACAGCTCGGCCCCCGCGAGAATGAAGCCGATGACGATATCGCGGCGCTCCCGCTCGTCAAGCATTGCGGCGATGACTGCCGTGGCGAAGGCGTCTGACTGCCGGGAGAAGTAGTCCGGGTTGCCCAGGTTGTCCAGGAGGTCTCCGAGCACCTCGCGGTTGCCCTCCGCGACCATGCCGGCCAGCGAGGCCAGGAGCCGCTGATGGAGCGTCTCCTCCTTGGCTCCGCGGATGGATGGTTGGCCGGTGCCGTCATCGTCGAGGGAGCAGGCATGGGGCTGGCGGTCAAGCAGCCAGGACATTACCAGATGTCCTGCCTCGTGGGTGGCGCGGGCGTCGGGGGAATCGTCAGGGGATAAGCCGTGTAGATAGTTCATCGCGGGGGAAGTTTGCTGGTGGAATGTTTTTCCTGTGAATGGCGCAGACACAAATATACTCCGACTTGGGGAGATTATTGCCGATGGCGGCCATTGGCATGCCACGGCAAGGAGAACCCTCTGCAGGAAGGGGGCCGACG
>JAFYIW010000228.1 GCA_017538465.1 Victivallales bacterium | reverse complement strand
GCTGCAGTCCGCACACGACGCGAACATGAACATCGTGCGCGTCTGGGGCGGCGGCAAATTCGAGGAGGATGCCTTCTACGAGGAGTGCGACCGGCTGGGCATCCTGGTCTGGCATGACTTCATGTTCGCCTGCGCCATCTATCCCTCGGCGGACTGGTTCATCGACCAGATCCGCGCCGAGGTCGAATACCAGGTCAAGCGTCTGCGCCATCACGCCTGCATCGCACTCTGGTGCGGCGACAACGAGCTCATCGGCAATATCAACGGCGCCAAGACGCCGCGCCAGCGCGACGCGTGGCTGGTGGGCTATGACCGCACCAACCAGGCCATCGCCCATGTCGTCCACGCCTGCGACCCGGAACGCACCTTCTGGCCCAGCTCGCCCTGCGCCGGTCCCGACAATTTCGCGGACAACTGGAAGGCGGACGCCGATGGCGAAATGCACTATTGGCAGGTCTGGCACGGTGGAGCCACCTTCAACGAATTCTACAAGGTGAAGCCGCGCTTCTGCTCGGAGTTCGGCTTCCAGTCCTTCCCGTCGCTGGAGACGGTGCGCACCTTCGCGGATGCCAAGCAGGGCGACTTCAACCTCTTCAGCCCCGTGATGGACCGTCACCAGAAGAATGGCGCCGGCAATGCCAAGATCCTCGGGATGTTCGGCAATTACTTCCGGAGGCCCAAGGACTTCGAGCATACGCTATATCTTTCTCAGGTGCAGCAGGGCCTGGCCATCAAGACCGGTGTGGAATACTGGCACTCGCTACGCCCGCGCAACATGGGGACCATCTTCTGGCAGCTCAACGACAATTGGCCGGTGGCCTCCTGGGCCTCCTTGGAATACGGCGGACGCTGGAAGGTGCTGCACTATCTGGCAAAGCGCTTCTATGCCCCCGTACAGTCCGTGATGTACCGCACGGCAAAGGATGCCCCTCTCGAGGCGTATTTCATCTCGGATGTGCCAGATAAGGTCAATGGGACAGTCGCGGTGACTTTACGGCGACTGGCAGACGGCAAGGCGTTGAAAACCGTCAAGATCGGCGTCATGCTGGCCAACGCCGGGGTTCTCCGGCTGGACATCCCGAACTGGGAAAAGGACGCATCATGCTTCGTGACATTGGAGACGAAGGTCAAGGATGAGGCGGGCAAGACCTACACGCATTCGGAGGTCTTCAATCTGGATGTCTGGAAACACTGCGATTTGCCGGACACCAAGGTCTCCCTGGAAAGCGTGGTCAAGGGAAAAGACGGCGAGTTCATCCTCACGCTCTGCGCCACTGCGCCGGCCTTCTATGTCTGGCTGGCGGTCTCCGATGATCCCGCCGGTCGTTTCGAGGATAACGCCTTCGCGATGCTTCCAGGCAAACGACAGCTCATCTATCGGCCTGGCGCCAAGATGACTCCGGCGGAATTCCGCAAGCGTCTTTCCATAAACGACCTGCGAAATAGTTATTGATGCATGGCATTAGTCTCTTGCCGGCGGTTAAGTTAATTTGTTTCGCTAAAATCTGGCAAAAAAGGGTGGCGGCTTTCTGGAAAAACGGGTGAAATCCCCCGTTTTTCCTCAAGCCGCGTCTGTTCCGTCTCTTGTCCCAAACCATCTTGACGAGATTGGCAGCATCAATGACATGGTAATACGAGGAAACTTCCGGCGTCGTCGGCGTTTGTTTTCGTCGTGAACATCCGTCGATTGCCTCCTTCTTCATTATATTAGAGACAATTTAGAGACAATCCTTTTCAAAAGATCCATTGGTTTCTATGGTTATGAAAAAGAAATGGCTTTTTCTTCTTTTGGCGTTCCTTTGCCTTCCACTTGTCGCTGCGGAATATCGTGTTCCGCTGAATGGCATTCGCACCTACGACAATAGTCAGGACTGGTTTCGGACGCATGCGGATAATTTTCCGCTGAAGGGAGAGGCGGTGGATTCCTTGGCGGAGTTCTCGACTTCGGTGTGGGTGTGCGTGCGGGAGTATCCCGTGACCGATATGGCCGCCCATCGTCACGTGGCATCCATCTTCAGCCGTGGCTGGAGCCAGGAACTGCGGCTCACCCCTGGCGGAGAAGTGCTGAATTTCTACTGCATGACCGACCGCGAGACGTTCTTCCCCGCCAGAGCGCATCTGCGAAAGGGGCATTGGACGCATCTGGTCACCACCTTCTCCGTGAGCAAGCAGCAACTGGCGACCTATATGGACGGCATCAAGATGAGCCAGTATGACTTGGGCATCAGCCCCATTCGGGAGAAGGCGAAAGGCTGTCCGCTGACCGTCGGGCAGTCCGCAGAGCATTGGAATCCCTTCGACGGCAAGATTGCGGATCTGCGCTGGTTTGACCACGCGCTGACCGCCGAAGAGGTCATGGAACTCTACGGCAATCCCATCCCGGAGGTCGCCGAACAACTGGCCAATGAGGAGGAAACCCGCAATTTCTTGGCGATTTACCCCGTGGCCGCACCTCTGGGTGACGGGATGATTCTGCCACAGACGCAGTTCTCGGCTGATGTGCCTCAACTCACGGAACTGGCCATCACGCTGACGCCCGGCGAATACGAGCCCGGAGCGGTCGCACTGCATGCCACCACGGAGGACTTGCAGAACGTCAATGTGATTCTGGCGAAG
>JAFYIW010000227.1 GCA_017538465.1 Victivallales bacterium | reverse complement strand
TTGTGTTTTACGCCATTGGCGCGCAGTGTCATTGCGCCGCGGTTTGAACTGTGGGACAAGCCGCAGTCCGAGCACCACAAGAACCACACCCAGGCCACGCCCGTGGCCGGCGGGTTGGCGATGTGGGTCGCCTGGTTCGCGGTACTGGGCGGCGGGCTGCTTGTCGCCAAATTGCTGCCTGGCCTCCTGCCGGAGGCGATGCGTCCTGCCTTGAAGGGCATTGGCGACGTGAAATACACCCTCATGGTCATCATGTTCTGCGCCACCGGGCTCATGGCGATGGGCCTGTGCGACGACCGCAAGGCCATGGGCGCAGGACGGAAATTCCTCTTCCAGTTTCTCGCCGCCGGACTCACCGCCGCCTTCGGACCACGCATCCTCGTGGCGCATTGCCCCGTCGTGCTCTCCTGGGCCATCACCACCCTTTGGATCGCCACCGTCATCAACGCGATGAATTTCTTCGACAACATGGACGGCCTGGCGGGCGGGACCTCCTTCATCGCCTTCGTCTTCCTCTTCGCGATCGCCGCCCTGCGCGGACAGTATTTCGTCGCATTGCTCACCGCCACCGCAGCCGGCGCCGCGTTGGGCTTCGTGCGCTACAACTGGCCACACGCAAGCATCTTCATGGGCGACTCCGGGAGCCATCTGCTGGGCTATCTGCTCGCGGTCTCCTGCGTGATGACCACCTTCTACACGCCAGCGGACACCCCGACCGCGCTCTCCATGCTCATCCCCGTCTTCGTCCTCGCCATTCCGCTGGTGGATGCCGCGACGGTGGTCATCATCCGTTTGCGCCTCCACAAGCCCATCTACGTCGGCGACAACCGCCACATCTCCCACCGCTTTGTGAACCTCGGCCTTCCACGACCTCTCGCGGTCTTCCTCGTCTGGCTGCTCGCCTTCATCACCGGCGCGGGCGCGTTGGCGTTGCTCTGGCTGCCGCCCTTCGGCGCCTGGCTGGTCCTCGCGCAGTTCGTCGCAATGATGGCCATCATCCTCATTCTCCAATTCCACGCCGCCAGGAACCAGTCTTAGCATTATTTAACTGCTTTATTTTAAACAAGTTATGACTTTTGAATCGGAAATCTCCCGTCGGCGCACCTTCGCCATCATCTCGCACCCGGACGCCGGCAAGACCACGCTCACCGAGAAACTGCTGCTCTACGGCGGTGCGCTTCAAGCCGCCGGCGCGGTGCGCGCCAAGAAGAACCAGCGCAACACCACCTCGGACTGGATGGACATCGAAAAGGAGCGCGGCATCTCCATCTCCTCGACCGTCCTGCAGTTCGAGTATCGTGGCTATTTCATCAACCTGCTGGACACTCCCGGCCACCGCGACTTCTGCGAGGACACCTACCGCGTGCTCACCGCCGTGGACTCGGTGATCATGGTCATCGACGCCGGCAAGGGCATCGAGGAGCGCACGCGAAAACTCTTCGAAATCTGCAAGATGCGCGGCATTCCCATCTTCACCTTCATGAACAAGATGGACCGTCCCGCACGAAATCCCCTCGAACTGCTGGACGACATCGAGAAGACGCTCGGCATCGGGACCTTCCCCGTCACCTGGCCGCTCGGCGACGGGCCCGATTTCAAGGGTGTCTATGACCGCCTGAACCACGAACTGCATCTCTTCACCAATCAGGGCAAGGGCTCCGCCAAGGCCGCCGAGAAGACCACCGGGCCGGACGACCCGCGACTCGCCGAATTGATGCACCCCGACCTCCTCGCCGAATGGCGCGACCAGGTGGAACTCATTTCCATGGCGGGCGAGGACTTCGATGACGATGCGGTCAAGACCGGCGCCGTCACGCCCGTCTTTTTCGGTTCCGGCATCAACAATTTCGGCGTGCAACTGCTCCTGGACTACTTCGTGGAACACGCATTGCCGCCCCAGCCCCGCAAGTCCTCCCAGGGCGAAATCGCGCCGAGCCGTCCGGAGTTCTCCGGCTTCATCTTCAAGATTCAGGCGAACATGGATCCGAATCACCGCGACTCGATGTCCTACGTGCGCGTCTGCTCCGGCGAATTCATCAAGGACATGACGGTGCCCAACCCGCGCGGCGGGCGGCCCCTACGCCTCTCCTATCCGCAGCGGATGTTCGGACAGGAGCGCGACTCCATCGAAACCGCCTATCCAGGCGACATCGTGGGGCTGGTCTCCCATGGCAATTTCCGCATCGGCGACACCTTGACCTCCATCCCGAATCTGGTTTACAATGAAATTCCGCGTTTCGCGCCCGAGGTCTTCTGCATCCTCCACAACTCCGCGCCTTCCAAATACAAGCAGTTCATCGAGGGACTGGAGCAGCTGCTCAACGAGGGCGCCATCCAGGCCTACACCCTCCACAACGACCTCCAGAGAAGCGTGCTGCTGGGCGCGGTGGGACAACTCCAGTTCGAGGTCGTCAAGCACCGCCTGGAGACCGAATACGGCGCGGAGGTACGCCTCCAGGACACCCCCTACACTCAAATCCGCTGGATCGACCCCTCTGTGGACATCGAGTCCCTAAAGGGGACCTACCTGGGCAGCAACGTCCGCCTCGGCGCCGACCACCAGCACTCCGCGGTCCTGCTCTTCCCCGACGAGTGGGCGGTGAATTACTTCATCGAGAAGAACCCCAAAATCCCGCTGCTGACCACCTCCCCGATGCAGGGCGAAACCATCTGAAGAAGTTTAAAGTTTAAAGGTAAAAGGTAAAAGTTCTGGTCTCGGGACTCAGGTCCCGCCAGAGAGGTTAGAGGTGAGAGGTGCCTTTCACTGCCATGATGAAATTTGGGACATATCCGCGTTTGTCATGTTATATTACTTCCCAAGGCAATTGGAAAATCGCCGACAAACCG
>JAFYIW010000226.1 GCA_017538465.1 Victivallales bacterium | reverse complement strand
GGAGACCTGGGAGAGCAAAGCCCACTTGGACGCCCATCTGGCCTCCTCGCACATGAAGGAGTTCCTGGCGAAGGTCTCGCCCATGCGTGAAGGGAAATCCGAACTGCGCATCCTGACCTCGGCGGAGGAATGAAAATTGGATCTCCCGACGCTGGATTGGAGCAAAATCACCCGCCTGATGTTCGTGTGCCACGGCAACATCTGCCGGTCACCGATGGCCGAGTGCCTGATGGCGCACCTTCTTCTCCAGAAAAATATGACGCATATCTCCATTGCCTCCTGTGCCACCAGCACCGAGGAACTGGGCAACCCCATCTACCCGCCTGCGCGCGAGGAACTCCTGCGGCACAACATCCCGCTTCGGCCACACCGCGCACGCCAGGCATGCCCCGCCGACCTGGACCAATATGACCTCTTCCTCTGCGCCGAAAGCATCAATATCCACAACCTCGCCCGCGCCGCTGGTCCAGCCGCCCTGGATAAGACCTGCCGTCTGCTGGACCTCACCAACCATCCACGCGACATCGCCGACCCCTGGTGGACCGGCGATTTCACCCTGACCTGGTGCGACCTCCAGGAGGGCTGCCATGCTCTCTTGGAAAAACTGCTCCAGGCGCATAACCGTTGATTTTTTCTTCTCACCTCTTTTTCTCTTCTTGTCATTATGAAAATTCAGTGCTTCCTACTTGCCCTGATCGGCTTTTCCCTCGCGGTGCTGGCCGACACCATCTCGATCACGACGCCCGACAACGGCGTCACGGTGTCGATGCTCAAGCCCGAGCAGCAGCTCTTCTGCCACCTGGACTCCCAAGCTGGACGAAAGGTTCTTGACAACCCCGAACTGGTCAATTTCCTGTATCAGAAAGTCCGCTCGTTCCCCAAGGGCATCGAGCTGGCATGGGTCTTCACCGGAGTGCGCAGCCAAGTCCACTATGAGGTCACCCTGGCGGACAACGAGGCTTTCGAAAATGCCCGAATCATCCCCGTGGAGGCGGAACAACGCCTCACGATTTATAATCTGTTCAACGGCAAGACCTACTATTGGAAAGTCGCCGCCCGCTACCAGAACGGCAGCCGCCTGGAGTCCGAACCGCGCAATTTCACCGTGGACAACCAGACGCCCAGGTTCCTCTATGTCCCCGATGTGGACAACGTCCGCGACATCGGCGGTTTCATTGGTCTGGAGGGCCGCTCGGTCCCGCAGGGACTCATCTACCGCAGCTCCGGACTGAACAACAACTCCTACGACGGCGGCAAGACCCCCGGACCGCCCCGCGCGAATGCCGAGGGTGTGTGGCGCATGCGCGAAGAACTGCATCTGCGGACGGAACTCGACCTGCGTGGCAACAGCGAGACCGCGGGAATGACCGTCTCGCCAATCGGCGAGGACATCAACTACATCCAGATTCCCGTGGGCGCCTACGACCACATCTTCACCCCGAATGGAGCGAAGCCCTACGCGGACTGTTTCCGTGTCTTCCTGAATCCCGCCAACTACCCCATCGACTACCACTGCATCGGCGGCGCCGACCGCACCGGATCGCTCTCGTTCCTGCTGGAAGCGCTCCTCGGCGCCGACACCGAAGTCATCCACCGCGACTACGTCCTCACCAGCTTCTACACCCGCCGCGGCTACGAGACCTCGGATGAGCTCTTCGCCAACCTGAGCCACTATGGCACCCCCGAGGACTCGTGGGTCACCAAGGCCGAACGCTACTTCTTCGCCGTCGGCATCACGCCGGACGAAATCGAGACCTTCCGCGCCTTCATCCTCGGCCCCGGACTCGCCGAAACACCCGGCTGCGCATTCCAGCGGAAAATCCTGGCGCTTTCCGCCAACTACACGCAGGAGACCGAGGCCATCCAGGTCCGCCCGTATTATCCCTTCGGGGCCACGATGAAGATGGCCGGCAAGGACATCCCGCTCAACGCGCCCCTCTGGAAGAACACCCCCATCCAGAAAGTCCTCGCGGACGGGCAGGGCGGCACGCTCATCCAGCTGCTCAACCATGACGCAGAGCCGCGCTTCATCCAACTGCGCCCAAACACCCTGGATGCTGAAGCCTACACGGTCGTGGATCTGCTCTCGAAGACCGCCTACGCGCAAAAGGACGGCACCCCGGCCTGGACGCCCGCGCAGCTGCGCAATTTCGCCTTCACGCTTCCAGTTGGCGTGTATTATCTCCTGGCGGTCACGCCGGGCGCCGAAATCCCGGAGGGCTACACTCTCCAGACACTCGCCAAGCCCTCGGCCCCCGAACCGAACTACCTGGTCGTCCCCTCCGGACCCGAACCCAAGATGGATGGCGTGCTGGACGACGAAATCTGGAATCTCAAGGAGCCACTCCAGTGCTTCACGATGAATGGAATGGTGGATGAGAACGCGCCGCTGGTGTACCTCCGGACTGATGTCGAACACAATACCCTCTACATCGCCGCGGTCATCCCAGACACCACCCCGAACGGCGCCGACCACGGCTCCGAGCGCGACCTGGCCCTCTGGAACGAGGACGAAATCGAGGTCTTCGTCGGCGGCTATGGCCGCGGGCACTTCTTCCAGTTCATCTTCAACCGCTATGGCAACATCTGGGACGCCAACCTGCCCAACCAGAAGGACTGGGACGCCGAGACCTACCAAATCGCCACAAAGCAGAATGATGACAACTGGACCGTCGAGATCGCCCTGCCCATCAGCCTCTTCGACTACACTTCCCCGCTGGAGGTCAATGTCTGCTTCACCGACAACCCTGCCGGAAAACACTACGCGCTCTATCCCACTGGCGACTCCTTCCACAACCGCAAGGCCTTCCAGACCCTCTTCCTGAAATAGCCTCGCGCCTGCACCGCACTACGCACCAGGCCGGGTTTGGCAAGTGTGCCTCCGGCACACCAAACGCGTCCCCCCGCGCCTGCACCG
>JAFYIW010000225.1 GCA_017538465.1 Victivallales bacterium | reverse complement strand
GGTTAGAGGTTAGAGGTTAGAGGTTAAAGTCTGGTCCCTGGTCCCTGGTCCTAAAGACACAAGGCCCGCAGCCATCCCCCGAAAA
This sequence comes from Victivallales bacterium, assembly GCA_017538465.1. Taxonomy (GTDB): domain Bacteria; phylum Verrucomicrobiota; class Lentisphaeria; order Oligosphaerales; family Oligosphaeraceae; genus RGIG1601. The sequence continues at coordinate 3,492 of JAFYIW010000225.1, read as the reverse complement.
AAGGGGAAATTTGCCAAAAAACGTAAAAAACTTTCCAGAAAGGCGTGGCAACTTCGCGGATTTAGATATAGTATAACGTTTACATGACTTTTTATCTTCAATTCCTGTAGTTCTTGTTAAAGGAAACTTTGAAAACCATGAAAAAGCTCTCCGTTTTCCTGGCTGTCCTCCTCCTGTGCATGACGGCATTTGTTGTCTCCTCCTGCCAGAAACTGCGCAACAACACCACCCGCGCCCGGGTCCATACCCTGTTGATTACCGGCAACTACCTCAAGCCCCGTCTGCTATGCGAATTGGCGCAATACCGTTCAAGGCAGCCGATTTTCCTGGTGCAGAATGACCCCGACAACGCCGAAGGAATTCCCCGTATCTTCTATCTGCCGGGTTCTGGCAGCACGGAGTGCGAGGAATTCTCCGCCACCGAATTCATCGACTTCCTGACTTACCTCAGTCCCAAAGTGGTGGTCTTCGTCGGCAACGAGGAGGAATGCTATCCCCTTGATCTCGTCTATCAGGCGCGGGAAAAGAATTACCGCGTCCTCTCCGTCACCGGCAATGACTGGGACAAGAACGCCCAGCTGCTCGGCGAAGTCATGCGCCTCCCGCGTCTGGCCCGTGACTACCGCGCCCAACTGGATCGCTTCGAAGCCGCCAAAGGCATCCCCGCCGCAAAATAGCGCCCCCACTGAAGCCGCGATGCCGCAAGACATCGCCTGAGTTTTTGCCGCCGCGCCACTATGATGCGGCGCGGCATCTTCTCCCACCCAGTCTTACCACATCATGTTCACAACGCTATTCCAGATTGCCAAAAACACCTTCAGGGAAAGCCTGCGCGAACCCATCTATTTGCTTATTCTCCTATCCGCGCTAGTGCTTATCCTGATTTATCCGGTGTTCACCCTCTTTGTCTTCTTCGGACAGGAAAAACTCGTCATCGACAGCTCCATGGCCACGATGATGGTCTTTGGCTGGGGACTGGCCATCATGATCTCCAGCTATGCCATCTCGCGCGAAATCGACAACGGAACCGCGCTGCTGCTGATGTCCAAGCCCGTCCAGCGCCCCGTCTTCATCATCGGGAAAATCCTGGGCATTCTGGCCGCCACCACCCTCTTCAGCTTCATCACCAGCGTCGCCTCGCTCCTGAGTCTCCGCGTGGCCACCGACCAGTTTTGGATTGACAACTTCTTCCTGTATGGCAACTTCGTGGTCATCGCCCTCGCGCTGGCCATCGCGGGCGCCTACAACTACGTCACCCGTACCTCCTTCTGCTCCGCAGCCATCATCGCGCTGACCTGTCTGCTTCCCGTCATGGCGGTCATCGGACACTTCAAGCCCGCTGACGGCCATCACATCGGCCTGGCGTTCCGTACCGTACCCGCGCTGCTGCTCATCACTTTCTCCATCGGCTCCATGGGAACGTTGGCCACCGCGCTTTCCACCCGCTTCGGCCTGGTGCCCAATCTGTTGCTCTGCGCGGCGCTCTTCATGCTGGGACTCATGAGCGACTACCTCATCGGACGAAACGCCAAGGAAAAGTGGTACTCCACCCCGCCTCAGGGGGAGGAGCAGCTCTGGATGGACAGTTACGAATTCGCCCCCACCGAACTGGCCACCATCGAAAACTGGGACGAACCACGACGCCTCAATGAAACGGATCCCGAAGGTGATTTCATCGTCTGGACTGACACCACCGAGAGCGCCGGCGAACTGCCCAATCTCGGCCCCGAACCCTTCTCCTCGTGGAAGGACGGCAATGGCTGGCGCCACAATCTGAAGGACCTTAAGGCACCCGCCATCCGCATGGGAATCTATGATGCTCAAAAACAGACTTGGGCCTATCATTACATCGGAGATGCCGCCACGATCCACCGCAAGGACGGCGAAAATTACATCTCATACATCTTCCGACGCTCCGGAAACCCGCCCCGTACCCCAACAGGCGGCACCTACAACGACCCCATGCCGGACACCGGCAACTACATCGCCTCCGCACTCTATGCCGCCATTCCCAACTGGCAACTTTTCTGGATGGCCGATGCGCTCTCCAGCCGCGGTGACATGCAGGACGTCAACACCAAAGAGCCCACTGTCCCGGGCATCTACCTCGTTTACGGCATCGTCTATGCCATCATCATGAATGTGCTGCTCTCTCTCCTCGCCATCCTGCTTTTCTGGAACCGCGAGACCGGCGTGCAGATGACCTTCTAAACCATCCCTCGGGGCCCGCCCGGCAGACCGCCCCCCATTGGGGGCGCCTGATTGGCGGGCCATTTGTTTGTCTCGTGCGGGCACGTCGCCTTACCCGCGCTGATTATTTTAGGAGAATACTCTACCATGGGAAAAAATACCTTCTATTTGACCACGCCGATTTACTACGTCAACGACAAGCCGCACATCGGCCATGCCTACACCACCATCCTCGGCGATGTCCTCTCCAGATGCCATCGACTCCTCGGCGAACCCACGCATTTCCTGACCGGAACGGATGAACATGGCCAGAAGGTCGAACAGGCCGCCAAGCGCAACGGCGTCTCGCCTCAGGAGCACTGCGACACCTACGTGAAACGCTTCCAGGAACTCTGGCAGCGCCTGGGCATCAGCAATGACGACTTCATCCGCACCACCGAGCAACGCCACATCGTCATCGTCCAGAAAATCCTTCAGGACCTCTGGGATCGCGGGCTCATCTACCAGTCTGACTACGAAGGATGGTATTGCGTGGGCTGCGAGCGCTACTTCACCGAGAAGGATCTCAAGGACGGCTGTTGCCCCGACTGCGGACGTCATGTGGACAAGCTGGTGGAGAAGAACTACTTCTTCAAGATGAGCCAATATCAGCAGCAGCTCATCGACTACATCAACGACCACCCGCGTTTCCTGCTGCCGCTGAACCGCCGCCAGGAGACGCTGGGCTTCCTCAAGCAGCCGCTCGGCGACCTGTGCATCTCCCGCGCCAAGTCCCGTCTCTCCTGGGGCATTGAACTCCCCTTCGACCATGACTATGTGACCTACGTCTGGTTCGACGCGCTGGTCAACTACATCTCCGCCGTGGGATACCTTGCCGACGACGCCGAATTCAACCAGTGGTGGCCCGCAAGCTACCATCTGATTGGCAAGGACATCCTGACCACCCACTCGGTCTATTGGCCGACCATGCTCATGGCGATGAACCTCCCGTTGCCCGAGACCATCTTCGCCCACGGCTGGTGGCTCACCCCGCCGCCGCCGGAACTCACGGTGGGCAACAGCGCCCAGGTCAGCCAAGAGGGCGTCAAGATGAGCAAGAGCCTCGGCAATGTCGTCAACCCGATGGACATGGCGGACAAGTACGGCGTGGACGCCCTGCGCTATTTCCTGATGGCCGCCATGGCCTTGGGACAGGACGCGACCTTCACCGAGGAATCCTTTGTCACCCGCTTCAACGCCGACCTGGCCAACAACCTCGGAAACCTGCTCTCCCGTACCACCAAGATGATCGAGAAGAACTTC
>JAFYIW010000224.1 GCA_017538465.1 Victivallales bacterium | reverse complement strand
GGCGAAGACCCCGTGCTGGCGGGCACTATCGCCGCCGGCTACGTCAAGGGCGTCCAGAGTCAAAAGGTGTCGGCCTGTCCCAAGCACCTGGCCCTCAACAACCAGGAAGTCTGCCGGACGGTCAGCAGTTCCAATGTCGATGAGCGCACCCTGCGCGAACTCTACCTCAAGGGCTTCGACATTGTCGTGCGCGAGGGGCGTCCCTGGATGATGATGTCCAGCTACAACCGCATCAACGGCATCTACGCCTCACAGTGCGGTCACACCCAGCAGACGGTCATCAAGAACATCGATGGCTTCGACGGCGTGATGGTCTCCGACTGGGGCGGCGTCCACGACACCTACCAGCCTGCGATGAACGGTCTCGACCTGGAGATGGGCAGCCCGCTGACGAACCAGTATTTCGATGCGCCGTTGAAGCGCCTGGTCGAGCACGGCGACGTCCCGATGGCGGTGATTGACGACAAGGCGCAGCGCATGTTGCGGCTGATTCTGCGCACCAAAGGGCTTCGCAAGCAGCCGATTGTCGCTCCTGCTGGCGAGGTGGACACCGCGCGGAATCACCGCGAGTCCCGCGAACTCGCCGAGCAGGGCATGGTCCTCCTGAAGAATGATAAATCATTCTTACCATTGAATACAAACAAGTTAAAGCATATTTTAGTGCTTGGACCAAATGCCGATGTCGCGCACAACATGGGACGTCTTCAGGAGATCGGCGGCTCCGGCGCGATCCATCCCGCCTACGAGGTCACGCCGCTGGAAGGCATCCGCAAATTCCTCGGCAACGCCGTCCAAGTGGACTTCCTGTCTGGCGTGCAGTTTGACGACCATGCGGACCTCCCCGCCGAACTCCTGCCGAGTGGCCTGAAACTGGAGTACTACGACAGCCAGAAGAAACTGCTCGCTGGCGCCAAGCCCATTCAAATCGAAAAATCATCCACGACCGAACTCTACTGGGGTCCAGCGTCCACCGCTGGCGCTGCGCAAGTCGCCGGCCTCTCGCTTCAGAGCGCGCCAACCCACGGGATGTTCGCCCTGCGTGCCACCGGAACGCTCAAGCCGACCGAAGATGGCCCTGCGCGGCTGAGCTACAATGTCCAAGGTTTGGACGCCGAGGTCTATCTGGATGGCAAACTCGTGCTCTCTGGCTGGCACGAAGGCCTCACCGCTGCCGAATACCGCTTCAATGCCAAGAAGGGCCACGCCTACCGCCTGGAGATCCGCCTCGTCCGCCAGAATCTGGGCGATGCGATGTTCCGCCTCTTCTGGAAGCAGAACGAGGAACTCCGGATAAAGGAGGCGCTCGCCGCCGCCAAACGCGCCGACGCGGTGATTTTCGTGGGCGGGACCACCCACGCCTACGACAAGGAGTGCCTCGGATTCTACAACCCGCCGAATGCGGACAAGCCGGCTCTCGAACTGCCCTGCGGACAGGCCGCCTTCCTCACGCGGCTGGCGAAGGCGAATCCCCGCACGGCCGTGGTGCTGGTGAACGGCTCGCCGGTCAGCGTGGAGCCCTGGGCAGACCAAGTCCCCGCCATCCTGGAGGCGTGGTATGGCGGCCAGGAGGCAGGCACCGCCATCGCACGCGTGCTCTTCGGTTCCGCCGAACCCGCCGGACGCCTCAGCTGCACCTTCGGGAGACGCCTGACGGACTACGCCTGCCACGCCAACGGCAGCTACCCCGGCGACCGCGACCCCGCCTTCGCCCAGACCAACTACCTCGAAGGCATCTTCATCGGCTATCGGCACTTCGACCGCGACGGCATCGAGCCGCGCTTCCCCTTCGGCTTCGGACTCTCCTACACCACCTTCCAGCAGAAGTTGCTGAAAGTCACTCTGCGGTCAACCGACATCATCGCGGAGATTTCGGTCACCAACACCGGCAAACGCCTTGGCTCGCAGGTCGTGCAGGTCTATGCGGAGGAGAACAAGCCCACGGTGGCACGTCCGCCACGGGAGTTGGTCGGCTATGCGAAGATGCAGTTGGCGCCTGGCGAGACGCGCACGGCCGTCATCCGCATTCCCCTGCGTTCGCTCGCCTTCTTCGATGTCCAGCGCAACGCCTTCGTGGTAAATGCTGGCAAATACACCCTGCATTTCGGCACCTCCAGCCGCGAATTCTTCGCCCAGAAGTCCATCGCCATCCCGAAACCTCATCGATACCAGTAGGGCACAATCGCCGTAAAACTTCGGGAATTATATCTTTTGCTTGCCATCCCAACTATCCAATGGAAGGCATGGCCATTGAATAGTATTTCCCGCAAAACACGCGAAAGGCACCTATCCGGATTTGCCATGACTTCAGCAGACGCCACACGAGAGCAAGGCTTTTTCCGGCCAGGCGACCGGCAATATTTCCGCAGTCTGATTCTGCTTGCCATTCCGCTGATGCTCCAGAATCTCCTGACCTTCGGGGTGAATTTCGCCGACAATCTGATGGTCGGGCGGCTGGGTGACGCGGCAATTGCGGGACTCTACCTGGGCAATTTGGTCCAGCTACTGCTGCAAATCATGCTCTTCGGTCTGGAAAGCACGCTACTTATTCTGGGCACGCAATATTGGGGCGCAAAAGATCTCCCGCATATCCGCAACGCCACCACCATCTGCCTGCACTGCTCGCTGCTTTTCACCGCCACAGTCGCGCTAGCCGTCGGCCTGGCCCCACGGTTTTGGCTGCGGCTCCTCACGCCTGACATGACGGCGGTCGCCAGCGGCGCAGCCTATCTGCGGGTGGTGGCGCTCTCCTACGTCCCCTATGCCGCGATGCTCTTTCTGCTGTGCGCAATGCGCACGGTGGAGGTGGTCCGCATCGGCCTCTACAACTCCATCATCGCCCTGCTGGTGAATGCCGGCCTGAACTACGTGCTGATTTTCGGCAAATGCGGTTTCCCCGCCATGGGAGTGACGGGTGCCGCCTGGGGAACGGTGGCCGCCCGGCTGATCGAACTGCTGGTGG
>JAFYIW010000223.1 GCA_017538465.1 Victivallales bacterium | reverse complement strand
TATGCTCGCTTGAAAACTCCATGTCAACTCAAAAAGCGAGCCAAGACTTTTTCATGATTCAACAGCCTGTCGTCAGATGGCGGCAGGCCTCCATCCAAACCACCAAAACCGAAAAGGATTCCCATGAAAACCTCAAAACTGCTAGCCTTTGCTTTGTGCCTTGCGGCCTGCGTTGTCACCACCACTGCCTTCGCCGAGGAAGACGACTTCGGCATCGAGTCGGCCTCGCCAATTGTGATTGCCGATCCGGTCAACCCTCAGCCGGGGATGATTTATAACGCGTACAGTTATTCTGGTTACATGAATGTGGCACAAATAAAGGAGAGTCACGCCAAACTTCCCGAGACCCCCGCGCTCAAGACTGGCGTCGATAAAAGCGAGAAATTCGGCATTGAAATTTCAAGTGGTGTTGAAGCAAAGGCCATAAAATGGGAAGGATTTCTCAAGTGCAAACGTGCAGCGACATATACTTTCTTGTTCCAGAAAAGGGAAAATGGACAAATCAACAATGGATATTCCGTAAAAATCAATGGTAAAACCGTGATTCCTGCAGATTGGGGCGAGTCTTCCTGTGATGTCACTCTGAAAGTCGGCTGGAATAAGATTGAAATCGTGAGCCAATTCTATGACAAGTCACCTTTGAATATTACCTTCAGGCCCAAAGGCTCTTTGGCTGAGCCGCGTCCCATCACGCCAAAGGATTTGTTCCACGAGGAAAAGCCGGAAGAGGACTGGTAGGAATAACAAAGAACATCAGGCGTGATGAATCGCCGATATGCCATCACGCCTGAACGTTGACTGTGACGCCAGCCAAGCATTCCATTGGCTGGCGTTTTTATATTGTAAAAGCCGATGCCTGTCACCGCCTGAAGGAATGGAAAAGCCGATGCCTGTCACCGCTTGAAGGAAAGGAATATTGCAGGGCATTGAAGTCAGGACGGGATGAATCCCTTATAGTACGGCAAACCGCCTGATTTCCCTTTCCTATGAAGAAAATTCTCATTTTCGACATGGATGGCGTGCTGCTGGACTCGATGCCGCTCTGGGAGCACCTCGGAGTGGGCTACCTGACCGCACACGGCATCCAGCCCACGCCGGGCCTCCGCGAACGCCTCCTCCAGATGACCATGCCCGAAGCGGCTGCACTCTTCCGCACGGAATTCGGCATGACGGATTCCGCGGAGAAAATCATCTCCGGCATTGACGCAATGGCCGAGGAGTTCTACACCGTCAAGGCACCCCTCAAGCCAGGCGTGGCAGAGACGCTCGCCGTGCTGCATCGCCGTGGCTACTGCTGCGTCCTGGCCACCGCGACTGACCGTGACCTTGCGCAGGCCGCTCTCTCGCGCACCGGCATCGCGGAGTACTTCCAGCAGATTTTCACTTGCACCGAACTCAATCTCTCGAAGAAGGACCCCGAATTCTTCCGCCATATCCTGAATGCGCTTCAGGTCACGCCGGAGAAGTGCGCGGTCATCGAGGATGCCCTCCATGCCATCCAGACCGCCTTGTCCTGTGGCATCGACACCTACGCGCTCTACGACGAGAGCGCCCGCGAGGTCTGGCCGCAAATCCAGTCCATTGCCACTCGTGCCTTCCTGCGTTTCGACCAATTGCTGGAAGTGCTGTAGGGCGCGCGGGAGCGCGTCCCTCCCGATTCCCCTCTCACCTTCCTGGCAGGACCAGAGACCAGAGACCAGAACCTTAACCTTTAACCTTTAAACTTTTACCACCTCTCACCTCTCACCTCTCACCTTTTATGAAGACATTGCTTTTCCAAGGCGACTCGATCACCGACGCGGGGCGCACCGACACCCTCAAATTCATCAGCCCCGGCTGGCCGCTCATGGGCATGGGCTTCGGCTATCCGCATCTGCTCGCCTCCAAAATCTGCGCGGAGCATCCGAATGACTGGACGGTATTGAACCGCGCCGTCACGGGCAACCGCGTCGTGGATCTCTACGCCCGCTGGAAGCTCGACGCCCTCAACCTGAAGCCGGATGTCATCAGCATCCTCATCGGCATCAATGACATCTGGCATGAATTCGAGCGCCAGAACGGCGTCGAGACCCCGCGCTTTGATGAATTCTACCGTCGGCTTCTGGACTGGTCCCTGCAGTCCAACCCCAATATGAAATTCGTTCTGCTGGAGCCGTTTGTCCTCTTCCACGGGGCCGTCGCCGAGGAATGGCGCCAGGAAGTCACCGAGAAGCGGGAAGTCGTCCGCCAGATCGCCAAGGACTACAACACCATCTTCGTGCCGCTGCAGTCGGTCTTTGACGAGGCCACCAAACGCGCGCCTGGAGATTTCTGGCTGGCGGACGGCGTCCATCCGACGCTTCCCGGGCATCATCTCATCGCCAAGGCCTGGCTGAAGGCCACCCAGGGAATTTTCTGACAAGGGGCTTCAATAGTCAATGTCTGCCCCCGCCGGGGCTTCTGTCTTTGCGGGCAGAAGCTCGACGGGCGGCCTGCATCTTGTCGGCCTTCTGATACTTTGACAAGGCAGATATGCCGGGGCGCCTGCCTGGCTGGGGGTGATCCTGCCGGGAATGATATCATCCGTTTCTGGCTGCGCGCTGTTTGCGGCGTTCCTCGACAATCTTCTCGGCGATGGTGGCGGGCACCGGCGCGTCGTGCGCGAATTCCATATTGAAGCCGGCGCGTCCCTGGGTCATATTGCGCAAGACGGAGGTGTAGCCGAAGAGATTGGAAAGCGGGACCAGCGCATGGATTTGCTGGTTGCGTCCGACCTTCTCCATGCCCTGCACCTGTCCCCGCAGTCCGCAAAGATTGCCGGTGATGGCGCCGGCGTATTCCTCCGGGGTGGAGACGGTGAGTTTCATGATGGGCTCCAGCAGCACGGGGTCGGCCTTCGCGAAGGCGGTCTTGAAGCCCGCGACGGCGCAGGCCCGGAAGGCCATCTCGGAGGAGTCCACGGGGTGGAACGACCCGTCGGTGAGGGTGATTTTGAAATCCACGCAGGGACAGCCGCACTTCGGGCCGGTCTCCATCGCCTCCTTGAAGCCCTTCTCGATGGCGGGGATGTATTCCTTCGGGATGTCGCCGCCCTTGACCGCATTGACGAACTCATAGCCCGCACCCGGCTCCTGCGGCTCGATGTCGAAGAGGATGTGCGCGAACTGTCCATGTCCGCCGGTCTGCTTCTTGAGGCGTTCCTCGTGGGAATACTTCTTGCCGATGGTCTCGCGGTAGGCGACCTCGGGCGCTCCGGAGACGACCTCGACTTTGAATTCGCGCTTCAGGCGGGTGAGGATGATGTCCAGATGCAGTTCCCCCATGCCGGAGATGACGGTGTCCTCGGTTTCGGGGTCCACGCGGACCGTGAAGGTGGGATCCTCCTCGGCGAGCTTGCCCAGGGCGATCATCAACTTGTCGCGGTCCGCATGGGACTTCGGGGTGACGGCGATGGAGATGACCGGCGTCGGGAAAGAGATGCTCTCCAGGGTGACGGGGGCGTCTTCCGTACAGAGCGTGTCACCGGTCGCCGTGTCGGAAAGGCCCACAAGGGCGCCGATCTCCCCCGCGAAAAGAGTGTCGATGATCTCCTGACGGTTCGCGTGCATCCGGAAGATGCGTCCGACGCGCTGCTGCCGCTTTTTCGTGGAGTTGTAGATGTAGCTGCCGGACTCCAATTTTCCCGAATAGACGCGCACATAGACGAGTTTGCCCACGGCCGGGTCGCTGACGACCTTGAAGGCCAGGGCGGTGACAGGCGCGGTGTCGTCCGCAGGGCGTTCCACGAGGGCGCCGTCGGGAGCGGTCCCGGCGGCGGGGGGCAGGTCGAGCGGGCTGGGCAGGTAGTCCACCACCGCGTTCAGGAGCCGCCGGATGCCCTTGTTGCGGAAGGCCGTGCCGCACAGCACGGGGAAAATCCTCTGCTGATGAGTGCCCTGCCGAACCGCGGCGATGAGTTCCCCATCGTCAATCGGCTCATCCGCGAGATACTTCTCCAGCAGGGAGTCGTCCAATTCGGCGGCGGCCTCGATAAGCGTCCTGCGCCACTTCTCGGCGTACTCGCGATACTCTTCGGCAAGCGGCTCGTCCACAGGATAAGTCCCCTTCGGGTCCTCGACATAGCGGACCTGGCACATCTTGACCAGGTCGATGATGCCATGAAAATCGGGTCCCTGGTCCATCGGGATGCAAACGGGCACCGCGTTGGCGCCCAGCACCTCGCGGATCTGCGCCAGCACGGAAAAGAAATCCGCGCCGGTGCGGTCCATCTTGTTCACGAAGCAGATGCGCGGGACATTGTATTTGGTCGCCTGGTGCCAGACCGTCTCGGACTGCGGCTCCACGCCGCCGACCGCGCAGAAAAGCCCGATCGCGCCGTCCAGGATGCGCAGCGAGCGCTCGACCTCCACGGTGAAGTCCACGTGGCCGGGAGTGTCGATGATGTTGATCATGTTCTCGTGCCATCGGCAAGTCGTGGCCGCGCTCTGGATGGTGATGCCGCGCTCGCGCTCCTCCGGCATGAAGTCCATCGTCGCCGAGCCGTCGTGCGTCTCCCCCAGCTTGTGGGTGCGGCCGGTATAGTAGAGGATGCGCTCGGTGCAGGTCGTCTTCCCGGCGTCAATATGCGCCATGATGCCGATATTGCGGACTTTGTCCAAAGTGACAATGCGGTTCATAGTCTTTTTCCTTAAGCTTTGTTCCCCAGGAAGGCGCCTAACAGCAGAAATTTGAGTTTTCGTTTTGACTTTACCCCAAGGGTTATCGCGCCCTTCTCGGGCGCAGGATTCTGGTGGCGTCTCCCCCGCCAGCCGCGTGCCTTTCAGACACTTGCAGGCGGTTACGCATGGTCGCGCACTTTCGTGCGCTCGCCGCTTCGCGGCTATTCAGGCACCTTCTTGGGGAACAAAACGTTTCCTTAAAACGAATTGCGCTAATAGCATAATATAGCACAATTTTGGAAGATTATTGACAACGATGGACAACTTGTCCGTGGCGTTGCGTTCTTTGCCCTTTC
>JAFYIW010000222.1 GCA_017538465.1 Victivallales bacterium | reverse complement strand
CAGCAGTATTTCTTCGTGGCGTGCAGTCTTCACGACATCCTGCGGCGTCACCTCCGGGAGGGCGGCACGCTCCGGAGCCTTCCCGAAAAGGTGACCATCCAGCTCAATGACACCCATCCCACGCTGGTGATTCCCGAGCTGATGCGCGTGCTGGTGGACGAGAATGGCATGGAGTGGAACGAGGCCTGGGAAATCACCCGCGGCTGCACCAACTACACCAACCACACCATCCTGCCGGAGGCGCTGGAGAAGTGGTCGGTGCCGCTTTTCCGGAAACTGCTGCCGCGGCATCTTCAGATCATCTTCGACATCAACGGGCGTTTCCTGAACGAGGTCAGCGCACGCTATCCGGGCGACATGGAGAAGCTGCGCCGGATGAGCCTGGTGGAGGAGGGCGGCGTGCAGCGTCTTCGCATGGCGAACCTGGCGGTGATTGGCTCCAGCCACGTCAATGGCGTGGCGAAAATCCACTCCGACATCCTCAAGGAGGAGATTTTCCGGGATTTCGCGGAGCTGTGGCCGGAGAAGTTCCTGAACATGACCAACGGCATCACCCAGCGCAGATGGCTGCTCCTGGCCAACCGCGAGTTGGCCCGCCTGATTTCGGGGCGCATTGGCGACGCGTGGATCACCGACTTGACCGAGCTGCGCAAGCTGGAGGCGTTCGCGGAGGACGCGGCGTTCCTGGAGGAGCTGATGCGCGTCAAGCACGCGAACAAGTTGCGTCTGGCCGCCGAAATCGAGAAGACCTGCGGAGTCGCGGTGGATCCCGCCTCCATCTTCGATGTGCAGGTCAAGCGCCTCCACGAATACAAGCGCCAGCTGATGCTGGTGCTCTACATCATCACCATCTACCACCGGCTGAAGAGGAATCCCGAAATGGACTTCCCCGCGCGGACCTTCATCTTCGCCGCCAAGGCCGCTCCGGGCTATGCGCTGGCGAAGCTCGTCATCCGGCTGATTCACGCCGTGGCGCGCGTGGTCAACGACAATCCTGTGGTGGCGGGACGTCTGAAGGTGGTCTTCCTGCCCGACTACCGCGTCTCGCTGGCCGAGGTCATCATCCCCGCCGCCGATGTCTCCGAGCAGATTTCCCTGGCGGGCACCGAGGCCTCCGGCACTGGCTGCATGAAGCTGATGCTCAATGGCGCGCTGACCATCGGGACGCTGGACGGCGCGAATGTCGAGATGCGCCAGGAGGTCGGCGAGGAGAACATCTTCATCTTCGGCATGACCGCCGAAGAGGTCGCCCGTCGCCGGACCAATTACTCTCCGTGGGACCTCTACCACACCGACCCCGAAATACAGGAGACCATCGACGCCATCCGGGACAACCATTTCTCGCCGCTGGAGCCCGGCCTCTTCCAGCCCATCGTGCAGACGTTGCTGGACTTCGGCGACCGCTATATGCTGTTGGCGGACCTCAAGAGTTACATTGACGCGCAGGAGCGCATCAGCGAACTCCATCGCGCCCCGTCCGCCTGGGCGAAGATGTCCCTGCTGAACATCGCCCGCGCGGGCAAATTCTCCAGCGACCGCACCATCGGCGAATACGCCGCGCAGATCTGGCATCTCACCCCTGTCCTACCAGAAGAGAATCCCTGATGGCAAAGACCAAGTTGATTTGCTTTGACCTGGATGGGACGCTATATCTGGACGGTGTTCCCTATCCGGGGGCGGTTGAGGTGATTGAGAAGCTGCGCGCCAGCGACCTGGAATACTGCTTCGTCACCAACAACAGTTCGATCGCCCCGCCGGACTACTGCGAGAAATTGCGCCGCATCGGCTTTCCGCTGGAACCACGCAATGTGATGAGCAGCTGCGAGGCGGCCTGCCACATGCTGCGGACTTTGGGCGTCGGTCCAGAGATCTATCTGCTGGGCACGGAGAAATTCCGCCGCTGGATGGAGGGGCAGGGCTTTGTGCATTCCTTGGAACACGCGCAGGCTTTGCTGATTGCCTTCGACAAGGAATTGACCTACCAGAAACTCCACGAGGCCACCCAGTGCGTGCTGCGCGGCCTGCCCATCTACGCCACGCATCCCGACCCGGTATGTCCGCCGGACCTCCCGGACGCGGGGATGCTCCTGGAGTATTTCAAGGCCATTCGCCCCGGCATCATCATCCAGGGCATCGCCGGAAAGCCCCACCGCTGGCTCTGCGAGGTGCTCTGCCAGCGCTTTCAAGTGGAACCCGCCGAAATGGTGATGGTCGGCGACCGCGTGGGCACCGATCTGGCTTTCGCCCAGAACAACGGCATGCGCTCGATGCTTACCCTTAACGGCGCGCATCTGCCCGTGCTGGGCGACTTGAAGCCCACGGTCATCGTGCCTCACATCGCCCAGCTGCTTGACGAGTTCTGGCCCCGAAACCTCGGATGGTAGGAAGGTCAGAGGTTAGAGGTTAAAGGTTAGAGGTTAAAGTTCAGGTCTCTGGTCTTGTAAGTTATGCCTTGAGCCGAAGCAAGGCGACGGCGAGAATGGTTCTCCTCCATACTCGTCGGAGCCGGCGCATGGCTTCGGCGCGTTTCTTTTTGCTTCTTTTTCTTTTTTGCGGCTGGCCTCCGCCAGATCCGTTT
>JAFYIW010000221.1 GCA_017538465.1 Victivallales bacterium | reverse complement strand
CAATGTCGCCAATGACTCCACGGAGCTTGTGCAACCCGCTTTTGCGTTCTTCTGTGCTCCCGACGGTTTTTACGGCAAGTGGATGGTAACAGGAAAGTTCGCCATGCAGAAGGCCGAAAAGCTGCGGATTACCTTCGATGTTTACAACTTGGTTTCCTGGCCGTCATCTCTTTCAGGAATTGAAGAGGCCGCCAACCTAGAGCCTGGCATGGATTGGCATGAATTCTCTATCCCGTTGCCTGATGACAGCTTCTACTGGGGAAAACTGCTCGTGGAGCATCTCCCCCTGACGGGCAATATTCCGCTGAGCAAACAGGAAGTCCCCTTCGCAGTCTGCCAAGGCAAGTTCTTCACGGAGGTCCCATGGGTGGAGAAAGGCGAGCCAGCCCCAATCACGCCCAAGGAGCAGCAACGTGGCTTCCAGGTCTTCCAGCGTGCCGAGCCAGGCGACGTTCGTCCCGCCGCCTTCCCGCATGCGGGTGAAATCACGGACACGATCGTCGCCGAGGCCTCGCCCGGCATGACCTCCACCGAATTCTTCGCGCTCTACCCACTGCGCAACCTAACTGTCCAGACCGCCACTCCACTCGCCTTTCGGCACCCCAACGAGCTTCCCGTGGGCAAAATCACCATCGGACCACTGGCGGATTCTTCGGAGCATCAAATCGCATCGTCGCATGTAGAGTTGTGCCAGGCACGGATGTGGCCGCAACGCACCGACTGGAACTCCGACACCTACGTCGTGATTCCCGAGTTGCTGGAAACCTTTGAGACGGTCGAACTCAATGAAAAATCCCCCGCCCTCTTCTGCATCCAGGTCACCATCCCGCCAGACACCCCGCCTGGAACCTACCAGGCTCCAATTCTCCTGAACGGCCAGCAATTCGCCACCTACCAACTCACCGTGGACGACTTCACCCTGTCGGAGGTGCCTGGAGTCACCTTCGGACTCTATGCGGACGGCGAACGCTGGACCTGGAAGCACTACACCGACGAAGAGATTCTCCGCGAGATGCAGGACTTCCGTGCGCATGGGATGAATGCGCTGATGCTCTATCCCTTCACCGGCGGGAAAATCGCCTACAACGAGGGCAAGTTCGACATCGACCTGTCCATCTTCCGCGATCAGATGAAGCTCTACACCCAGGCCGGATTCGCTGGCGTGGCGGTCATCTCCTTCCAGGCCGCCGACGCCTTCCTGCGCAAAGCGCTGGGCAAGGACGTCAGCCGTGACGCACCCGAATACCAGGCGGGCTTCCTTGCGCTCCTGGAGACCATCCGTCAGATGGGCGAGGAGGATGGCTGGCCGCATTACTGCATCCATACCGTGGACGAGCCGGACGCCTCGCATGGCGCCGAGGAGGCGGTCCGCACGCTCCGCTGGGTCAAGGAGGCCGGTTTCGAGACCTTCAACACCTGCTACGTGGAGTTCGTGCGCTCCCACATCGGGCAGTATCTCGACTACCGCTGCTCAACAACCTCGCCGGAATGACCTCCAGTTCCCCCGAGCGCAACGCCGAAATCCGCAAAGAGACCCTCGACGCAGGAGCGAAATTCTGGTGGTACGGCACCGGCTGCTACACCAATGGGGGGCTTCAGCAGGACGGCAATCTCTACTCCAATCGCTTCATGCTCGGACTTTTCAACTGGCGTACCAGCGCCACCGGCGCCTGGACCTGGACCTTCCTGCGCACCAACGACGATCCCTACAACGACTTCGACGGCAATGCCGCCTACGAGGCCAAGGAGGCCTGCATCTGCTACCCTGCCCCGCAAGGCAACGGTCTCATCCCCACGCTCCAGTGGGAGGCCCTGCGCGAAGGCAACTATGACTACCGCTACCTGGCCTACTGGGACAGTCTTTGCGAACAGGCCTCCCCTGCCCTCGCGCAGTCAAGCCGCGAACGCATCCAGGCCCTAATGGACAAAATCGCCTGGACCTGCCTGAACCGCCAGGTCTCCAACGCGCAGTTGCGCGAACTGCGCGCCGCCCTCATCCAGGAAATCCAGCGACTTCGCAGGTGACAACCATCCGGTGCCCTTTCAAACAGTATATTAAGGGCATTGCCTTTTTTCATAACCAGGCCACGGCCTGTGGCCATAACCCCAACCAGGAGACTATCCATGAACAAGAAGACCGTCCGCGACATTGACCTGAAAGGCAAGAAGGTCGTCATGCGCGTTGATTTCAACGTCCCGCTGAAGGAAGGCGTCATCACGGATGACACCCGCATCAAGGCGGCCGAGCCGACCATCAAATATGTGCTCGAACAGGGTGCCGCGCTGGTTCTGATGAGCCATCTGGGCCGTCCGAAGGGCAAGGGCTACGAGGCGGACTTCAGCCTGAAGCCGGTCGCGGAATACCTCGCGAAAGAACTGGGCAAAGAGGTCAAGTTCGCGGAGGACTGCCTGAAGGCCGACGACGCGGCCGCCGCGCTGCAGCCGGGCGAGATCCTGATGCTGGAGAACACCCGCTTCTACAAGGCCGAGGAAGGCAAGGTCAAGAAGACCGACGAGATGAGCGACGAGGAGTACGCCGCCAAGAAGGCCGAGCTCAAGGCGAAGAAGCAGGAGATGGCCGAGAAGCTGGCCACCTACGGCGATGTCTATGTGAACGACGCCTTCGGCACCGCGCACCGCGACCACGCCTCCACCGCCTCCATCGCCAAATACATGAAGGCCAAAGGCGGCGCCTGCGCGGCGGGCTTCCTGCTGGAGAAGGAAATCAACTTCCTGGGCAACGCGGTCGAGAACGCCGTGCATCCGTTCGTGGCGGTCATCGGCGGCGCGAAGGTCTCCGGCAAGCTGGAGGTCCTCCAGAGCCTCATGAAGAAGGTCGATGCGATTCTCATCGGCGGTGGCATGTCCTACACCTTCCTCAAGGCGCAGGGCTACGAGATGGGCAAGTCCATCGTCGAGGACGATCTCTTGGACACCGCCAAGCAGACGCTCGCCGACGCCAAGGCCGCCAATGTCGATTTCGAGTTGCCCGTGGACAACGTGGTCACCGATGCCTTCGACAATGACGCGCCCCGTAAGGTCGTTCCCAGCACCCAAATCCCCGCTGACCTCATGTCCCTGGATATCGGTCCGGAGACCGTGAAGAAGTACGCCGACATTCTGGCGAAGGCCAAAACCATCGTCTGGAATGGCCCGATGGGCTGCTTCGAGATGAGCAACTTCGCGGCCGGCACGACGGGCATCTGCCAGGCGGTCGCCGATGCGACCGAGAAGAACGGCGCCATCTCCATCATCGGCGGCGGCGACTCCGTCAGCGCGGTCAACAAGAGCGGCCTGGCTCCCAAGATGAGCCATATCTCCACCGGCGGCGGTGCCTCCCTGGAGTTCCTGGAAGGCAAGATTCTGCCTGGTGTTGCCGCACTTGACGACAAATAACTGGCAATTGATTTGGCAGCCGTGCCTCCGGCGCGGCATAACCCATCTGGTCTGGCAGCCGTGCCTCTCTGGCGCGGCATAATCTCTAAGGAAATACCATTATGGCACGTAGAAAACTCATCGCCGGCAACTGGAAAATGAACCTGACCGCCTCCGAAGGCGCGAAGCTGATTGCCGACCTCAAGGCCGCCTGCGACGGCTCCTGCAAGTGCGAATGCGCCCCCGAAGTTCTGGTCTGCCCGCCCTTCACCACCATCGCGGCGGTGCTGGAGGCAGTCAAAGGCACGCCGATTGAAGTCGGCGCGCAGAATGTCCACTGGGCCGAGAATGGCGCCTTCACGGGCGAAATCTCCGCCAAGATGCTCGTCGAGCTGGGCGTGAGCCATGTCATCATCGGCCACAGCGAGCGTCGCCAATACTTCGGCGAGACCGACGAGACGGTCAACCAGCGCGTCAAGGCCGCCCTGGCCGCCGGTCTCAAGGTCGTCCTCTGCATCGGCGAGACCCTCACCGAGCGCGAGAAGGGCGTGACCAACGCCATCATCGAGAAGCAGGTCCGCTGGGATCTGGCCGATGTGCCCGCCGAGCAGCTGGAGAACATCGTGCTGGCCTACGAGCCGGTCTGGGCGATTGGCACCGGCAAGACCGCGACCAACGAGCAGGCGCAGGAAGTCCATGCGTTCATCCGCGAGCTGCTGGGCAAGATGTACTGCCCGAAGTGCGCGGATGCCGTCCGCATCCTCTACGGCGGCTCGATGAAGCCCGCAAACGCGGCCGGACTGCTGGCCCAGCCGGACATCGATGGCGGTCT
>JAFYIW010000220.1 GCA_017538465.1 Victivallales bacterium | reverse complement strand
CCGCCTGCAAGTGCCTGAAAGGCACGCAGCCGGCGGGGGCAGGCACCACCAGAATCCTGCGCCCGAAAAGGGCGCGATAACCCTTGAGGTAAAGTCAAAACGAAAACTCTGCCGTTAGGTGCCCTCTCGGGGAACAAAGCATTTTTGAAAAAAGATTCACCTGATGCATTCCGGTGAATTCCCACACTGTAATCATTCGCGCCGATTCTGCCCATGACAAACGGCTCCGTAATCCGATTTTTCTCCCTCGGCTGGCTTCTGCTGGCACTGCTGGCGGCTCCCTGCGCCGCGCACACGTTCGCGCTGGGCAGCTGCCATCGTCAGTTCACGCATTCCGGCGCGGCGGCTCCCGTGCAGCTGGAGACGGTCGGCGGACAGGACCTGCTGCGCTTCAGCGCGCATTTCGCCACCGAGGGGAACAACCGCGCATGCTGGGACCTCCCTTTTCGGCTTGACCTCTCGCAATGCGCGGGCGTGAAATTGCGCATCCGCTGTCTCAACACCCACCTCGCCAGCCAGCTGTGCATCTACATCCAGACCACGGATGGCTGGATGCGCGCGGTCATCACGCCCAGGGCCACGGGACATTGGGAGGACATCGTCATTCCCAAGAGCGACTTCCTGCCGGAGAGCCAGACGAACGCCTCCTGGAAGAACTGCACCCGCCTGCGCCTGGACGCCTGGCCCAGTTCCCCGGGAACCTTCGTCTTCCATCTGGCCAAACTGGAAATCCTCAACGCGAACGCCCCGTTGGCGCTGCTGCGATGCGGACTGCACGAGAACCTTGACGCCAACAAACGCCGCGAGGCGCTGCGCTATTGCCAAAAACTCGGCGAGGCCCTCGTCTCCGGCGGAATCTATCCCGCCGTCATCGACGAGCCGGACGCCACCGCCACCGCCCTGCACGCGTTCCAATGCGTGCTGCTGCCGGCCGCCGAGCAGACCGGCCCCGCCGCCACCCTGCAGCTGTGCACCTATCTGCGCCAAGGCGGGCATCTGGCGGCTTTCTACGTGCTGCCGCCCAAGCTGTCCGCCGCGATGCAGCTGCCGCAGGGGAAATTCACCAAGGCCTCCGCCTTGTCCGCCCCGCTGGCGCAGGTGCGCACCATTGGCGGGGGCAGTTTCCGGCAGAACTCCGGCGCCTTCATGGCGGTGCCGTCCTCCTCTTCAGACGCCCTGCGGGTCCGCGCCTGGTGGGTTGACGCGTCTGGCGCCCGCACGCAATGGCCGGCCATCCTCCAGACCAGCCAGGGGCTGTGGATGACGCATGTCTATCTTAACCAGGATCCGGATCACGCCGTGCCGGTGCTCCTGGCGCTGCTGGAGGACTATGTGGCGGAGCTGCGCGGAATCGGCGCCGAGGCGCTATGTCGGCAAGCGGTCTTCGCCGTGAACAACGCGGGAAAGGACACGCCGCACGCCGCCGCCAGGCAGGCCCTCCAGCAGGCCCAGCAGGCCGCCCAGCGGAAGGACTATCCCGCCGTGCGAAGCGCCGTCCAGCGCGTCTTCAGCGAACTGGCGGACGAGGCGGTTCCGGCCATGGCCCAATGGGACGAGGAGTCCACCCGTGCCACCGAACTGCGCGGCGTGTGGATGCAATCCGCCACAGGATTGCCTGGACTGAGCTGGGGAGCCACCCTGCAGCGTCTCAGCCAGGCGCGCTTCAACGCGGTCTTCCCGCGTTTTCTCATGCCTTACGGCGTGGCCTGGCGCAGCGGCGTCGCCGACCGTCTGTCCGGCATTCCCCAGGCGACCGACCCTGTCGCCGAATGCCTGGCCGCCGCCAAGAATCACCGTGTCCAAGTCCACGCCTGGGCCTGTCTGCTCAGCCTGGAGGACGCTCCCCCTGCCGTCCAGCAAAGATTCGCGCGGCAGGACCTTCTTCAGCGCACCGCCAGCGGCCAGCAGGTGATGTGGCTATGCCCCTCCCGCAAGTTCACCCATGATCTGCTGCTCAAGGAAGTGCGTGAACTGGTCCGGAACTACGCCCTGGACGGACTGCAGTTCGACATGCTGCGCTATCAGGGAAGCGAGACCTGCTACTGCGACACCTGCCGGGAGCTCTTCGTGCGGTATTTGAAGCACCGTCCGGACAACTGGCCCGTCGGCGCGCGCATCCCGGCGTCCTACCAAAGGCAGTGGGAGGCATTCCGTTGCCAGCAGATCGCCCAGTTGCTGCAGGAACTCGCGGAGGCCGCCCGGGCGATCCGTCCCTCCCTGCGCATTTCGGCGGCCGTCTATCCGGAAATCTCCACCGCGCGGCGCAATGTCGGGCAGGACTGGCCGTCCTGGCTGAGGCGCCAGACCATCCATTTTGTCAGTCCCATGAATTATCAGGCATCGACCAGCCTGTTCCAGGGCAACCTGACGCAGCAGGGCGAGGCACTAGGCATCCAGGCCTCCCGGCAGCTGGTTCCCGGCATCGGCGTGACCGCCAAGGGGCTTGGGGCGGACGAGACGCGCCGTCAAATCCAGGCGACCCGCAACGCCGGGCTCAACGGCTTCATCCTATTTGAATACAACGCCCAAAGCGCCCAGTCCGTGCTGCCATACGTAATGCGGTAGAGGAAACGAATATTTCACCGGGCCTGCCAGGCGAGGACGGACATGATTCCGCCGATGAGCAGGAAGAGGGCCGCCATCAGGAGCTTGGTCTGGAAGACATTGTCCCTGGCGAACTTGGTCAGCTTTTCGGCGCCCACTCCCAGATAGGCCAGCACCGTCACGCCAATCAACGGCAGGATGAACGCGAGATTATAGAGCAGAAGCAGCAGGAACGCCTGCCGGTCAAAGCCCTCGGCAATGATCGCCATGATCATGGGCAGATAGACTTGTCCGGTGCAGACGAACTCCATGGAGGAGACCACGCAGCCCAGCACCACCGCTCCCGGCAGCACCAGCCAGCCCGTCATCTTGGACCATTTGTGGATCCTGTCATGGATTTTCCGATGCGTCTGGTTGTCCAGTCCCATCGACATGTCTGTTGCCTTGCCGCTGCGGCGATATCGGATGGCATCCCGGAGATGCAACGCCGCGAAAACCAGTCCGACCAGGGCAAAGAAGCCATAGATCAGCATCTTCAAGATTCGGAAACGCGTGAGGAAATCCGCCACAAAGCTCAGCCCGACTCCAAAGAGCAGATAGGAGACGAAGACGCCGGCGCAAAAGCACAGCCCGACTCCCAGCACAAATCGGCGCGGGCGCTTCAGGTAGAGCAGGTAGCTGATCAGGAAGATCGAGGTCGCGAAGGCGCAGGGGTTGATGCCGTCCAGCAGCCCGCCGCCCAGAATCGTCCAGACCGTCACGTTTCGCAGATAGGCCTGCTGCTTCTCCTTCAGGGCGGTTCGTTCCTGGTCGGTGATTTCGCTTTCCCAAAAGGGCGTCTCGTCATCTGGCGTCCGCAGAGCCTCGGCAAGCTCCTCGACGGTGGCGATGCGTCCGCTGACATAACCGTCGTTCCACACCACCATCGGCGCGAGATTCTCGGCGGTTTCGGCGAGACCGAAATGCCGCTTCACCCGCGCGAGCATCACCTGTCCGTCTGGAGTGGTGACCTCAAAACGGCTCACCGAAAGCCCTGGGAACTCCTTGGCCAGCAAATCCAGCTCGCGGCTCTGCCGTTCGCATTGCCGGCAATTCTCGGCGGTTTCGATGTACAGCAGCGTCCTGACGCCGGGCGTGACCGGGTTT
Organism: Victivallales bacterium; assembly: GCA_017538465.1. GTDB lineage: Bacteria > Verrucomicrobiota > Lentisphaeria > Oligosphaerales > Oligosphaeraceae > RGIG1601. Next base: position 28 of record JAFYIW010000220.1, on the reverse strand, counting down.
CCCGCAGCGGGATCAACCGGCGCGGCGG
>JAFYIW010000219.1 GCA_017538465.1 Victivallales bacterium | reverse complement strand
TGTCGTGAAGACTGCACGCCACGAAGAAATACTGCTGGCGCAGCCGAAGCTCCTTGCCCTGCTCAATGTTGTCGTTGGGGTAGAGCGCGCGGGTGAGGTTCTCCGCCATGATGCGGCTCTCCACCGCCTCCAGGTAGGAGCCCTGGTTGAAGTCCTGGAAGTCGAAGTCGTTGCACGCCTGCGCCGACCACAGACGCAGGTTGTTGATGGTCTGCCCGCCGTAGCCCACCACCGGAATGTCGTAGGGCATCCCCAGCACCCGCTCGGTCGGAAACCAACGCCATACCGGACGGCCATCCACCTCCAGCTGACGGATTTCTCCCCCGAAGCACACCGTGTGCACGCGGTCGGGACGCCGGAACTCCCACGGATAGCCGTCCTGCTTCCAGGTGTCCGGCTCCTCCACCTGCGCGCCATTGACCATCTGCTGACGGAAGATGCCGTAGTCGTAACGGAGCCCGTAGCCGATGCAGGGAAGATGCATCGTCGCCAGCGAGTCCACGAAGCACGCCGCGAGACGCCCCAGGCCGCCATTGCCGAGACCGGGATCGCGTTCGAGCTCCTGCAGCTCCTCCCACTCCAGACGGCTCCCTTTCAGGGCAATGGCGCATGCGTCATACATCTTGAGGTTCATCGCGTTGTTGCCCAAGAGCCGCCCAATCAGGAACTCCAGCGAAAGGTAATACGCCCGCCGCGCCTGCGCCTTGGAGTAGGTGTCCTGCGTGCGCATCCACTGCGTGACCAGACGGTCGCGCAGCGTCGCCGAGAAGGCCTGATACCAGTCGTTGTCCGTCTCCTTGTATTCGCTGGTCGCCTGCGTATGGGCCAGATGCCAGTTCACGCCCAGGCGCAGCGACTCCACCGAATGGCTGGTGGACAATGCCTCGGGATCAAAATTCATGGTGGTTGCTTCGGCAGACATCAAAATGTGAAATGTGAAATGTGAAATGAACTAGAGACCTGAGACCTGAGATCTGAGACCAGAGACCTGAGGCCTGAGACCTGAGACCTGAGTCCAGAGACCTGACTTTAACCTTTTCCCTTTAAACTTCCCTAACCTCTAACCTTTTAGCAGGGCTTCGGCGTCCGCGAAGATTTGCGCCAGGTGCTTGGCGGACTGCGTGCTTTCGGCGTAGATCTTCACGACATTCTCGGTGCCCGATGGCCGCATCGCGAACCAGCCATGGTCCGCAGTAACCTTGATGCCGCCAATCGACGCGCCATTGCCAGGTGCCTCGGTGAAGGCGCCCGTCACCGGCTCGCCAGCCAGCTCCTTCAGCGGGAGTTTCTGGGGATTCAGCGCGGCGATGCGGACCTTCTGCTCGGGCGTGCCGGGCTGGTCATGACGTTCATACCAGGACGGCCCGAACTCGGCGACCAGGTCATCGTGATGTCGGGCGGGGTCGCGGCCCGTGCGGGCGGTGATTTCACAGGCCAGGAGAGCCAAGATGATGCCGTCCTTGTCGGTGGTCCAGGTCGTGCCGTCCTTGCGAAGGAAACTCGCGCCGGCGGACTCCTCGCCGCCGAAGCCGAGCGTTCCGTCGAGGAGCCCCGGCACGAACCACTTAAAGCCCACGGGGACCTCCACCAGTTTGCGTCCCAGGCGTTTTGCCACCTGGTCAATCAGGCTGGAGGAGACCACTGTCTTGCCGACCGCAAGTTTCCTTGACCACTTTCTGCGGTTCTGGTAGAGGTAGTCGATGGCCACCGCGAGGTAGTGGTTGGGGTTCATCAGACCGTGCGAGGGCGTCACGATGCCGTGGCGGTCGAAGTCGGGGTCGTTGCCGAAGGCGATGTCGTAGTCCGACTTAAGCTTCACCAGTCCTGCCATCGCGTATGGGGACGAGCAGTCCATCCGGATCTTGCCGTCATGGTCGATGGCCATGAAGCGGAAATCCGGTTCGCAGCGTCCGTGCATCAAAGTGAGATCCAGGCCGTATTTCTGGGCGATGGGCACCCAGAATCCCAGTCCGGCGCCGCCCAGCGCGTCCGCGCCGATGCGGATTCCGGAGGAGCGGATGACCTCGAAGTCGATGACATTTTTGAGGTCATCCACGTATGGCGTGAGATAGTCATATTCCTTGACATACTCCGAGGCGAGTGCCTGAGCCAGCGTGAGCCGTTTGACCCCCTGGAGCTTCTTCTCCAGCAGGCGGTTCGCCTCGTCCGCAATCCATTTCGTCGCGGTGGTGTCGGCAGGCCCTCCGGTAGTGGGGTCGTATTTGAAGCCGCCGTCCGTAGGCGGATTGTGCGAGGGCGTGATCACGATGCCGTCGGCCAGGCCCTTTCTGCGGCCGGCGTTGTAATTCAGAATGGCGTGGGAGACCACCGGCGTCGGCGTGTAGGCGTTCTCCGCCGCGATGAGCACCGTCACGCCATTGGCGGCCAGCACCTCCAGCGCAGTGGCGTGCGCGGGGCCGGAGAGCGCGTGGGTGTCGCGTCCCAGGAACAGCGGTCCGCTCACGCCGGCTTTCTTGCGGTAGGCGCAGATGGCCTGCGTGATGGCCAGGATGTGATCCTCCTGGAACGAGAGCTTCAGGGGCGTGCCGCGGTGTCCGCTGGTTCCGAAGACCACGCGCTGTTCCGCCACGCCCGGATCCGGCTTGCCAGTATAATATGCCGACACCAACGCCGGAATGTCCAGATACCTCGACTCGGGGACCGTCCTGCCTGCCAACTCGTTCATCATAGAAAATGCCTTAAATGGGTGGATAATCGGGAAGAAAGGATAATATAATCCCGTCTCGCCGCCGTGTCCCCCGGCTCTATTTGTCCCACACCAATAAATTGCCGCCGAAGGTGAGCCCCGCGCCGAAGCCGACGGTCAGGATGCGGTCGCCCTTCCGAATGGCGCCACTCCGATAGAGTTCGTCCAATGCAACTGGCACACTGGCGCTGGAGATGTTGGCGACATGCTCGATGTTGAGGAAAAAACGCTCCAGGGGCACCTCCATGTGGCGGGCCACCGCCTCGATGATCCGCCGATTCGCCTGGTGGGGGACCACATGCTGCACCTCGTCCAGCTGCAGGTGGTTGCGTTCCAGCAAATCCCGGATCACGCGTTCCATGATGCGCACGGCGAAGGGGAAAATCGCCTTGCCGTTCATCTCGATGAAATGCGGTCCGGCATTCCCTTGGCGGGGAAAGCGCGTCCCCTCCTGACGAATCAGAACGCCGCCCCCTGTGCCATCCGCGCCAAGCACCTCATCCACCAGTCCGGGCGTCTCGGAGGGCGTCAGCACCACCGCGCCCGCGCCGTCGCCGAAGAGGATGCAGGTGGAGCGGTCGGACCAGTCCAGCAGCCGGGAGATGACCTCGGCGGCCACCACCAGCACGGGAGTCTGGTGCTCCACGCAGTACCCGCGCGCCAGCCCCAAAGCGTATGGGAATCCCGTACAAGCGGAATTCAACTCCACGGCCCCCGCATGGACGGCCCCCAAGGCGCCCTGAATCAGGCACGCCGTGGTCGGCAAATTCGCGTAGTCGCCCGAGCAGGTCGTGCAGATGACCAGCCCCAGCTCCTCGGCCGAGACGCCCGCGTCATCCAACGCGCGCCGGGCGGCCTCGACGCCCAGATCCGAACAGTTCTGGCCCTCGACGACGACATGGCGCTCCCGGATGCCGGTATGCGACACAATCCACTCATCGGTCGTCTCCAGGCTGCCTTCAAGATCGTGATTCGTCATGACCTTTTCCGGCAAACAGGACCCGATTCCCGCAATGCGGGCAAATGGCTTGGTTGGGGAGGATTTTTCCATGGTGCTGACTTTTCAAACAGAGGAACAGCCGTCCAGCAACCGTAATATACCTGTTCTTTGCGGTTCCACTTCCTGCCCCGCGCCGCCTTGGCAGTCCGGCCATTGCGTTTTCCCATGAAATTGCGTTTTTCGTGAAATTTTAAACATTTTTCAAAAAAAACGACAAACGTGGAAATACCGAGTATATTAACAGGCAAATCAAAGAACTTTTCCACCCCGTTTCTCAAACCGTAAAACATCAAGGAGTGTCTCAATGGTTAATTGCTTCGTTGACAGCATTCTCTCCACACTGAAAAAAGCCTTCTGCATGAAGGGACGCGCCTCCCGCAAGGAATTCTGGTGCTACGTCCTGGCCATGCATCTCGTCCTGATTGTCCTGGGCATCGTCGGTCTCGGACTGGGGGCTGTCAGCGAGGCGCTCGGCTCCTTCTGGCTGGGCATGACCTTCCTCATTTACATCGCCCTGCTGATTCCGGGCATCTCGGTCTCGGTCCGCCGCATGCATGACGTCAACCTCTCCGGTTTCTGGCTGTGGTACATGAGCGCGGTCGGCATTGGCGTGGTGTATATCGTCTATCTGCTGAATCTGGACAAATCCGTGAACAACATTGTTGAGAAAATCAAGAATGTCGGGTCCATCTGGCTGGGCTGGATTCTCGCGCTCATCCTGTGGCCATTCTGCGCAGGAATCACGCTGTTCCTCCTGTTCCTCTACAAGGGCACCTCGGGTGACAATGACTTTG
>JAFYIW010000031.1 GCA_017538465.1 Victivallales bacterium | reverse complement strand
GGTCCCATGACCATCACCATGCTGCTGTACAACACGGTGCAGAGCGCCAGCCAGGCATAACCACCGCGCAAAAATGCGGGTGCCCAGAACCCCCTAGGATTCGGGGCTCTCGCCCGAACACAGAACCCCTTAGGCATCAAGCCGCTGGTTCTCGCTCGCGTGCGAGCGAGCATTACGATTTTTCCATGAAACCGACTGAAAAAAAGAGCGTCCGCCCAATGGCGGCCACACGGGTCGTCACCCAGGCCCGCACGACCTCGCAGTTCATCCTGCAGGCGCTGTTGCGGTCGATGCTGGAGCACATTCCCGCCGACCGTTGTCTGCGCGACCTCTTCGCCGCCAATCATCAGCTTGGCAGCCGCGACCGCCGCATCATCGGCGAAACTCTCTTCTCCGTGTTGCGCTGGTGGGGATGGCTCCGCAAGCTGGCCCCGCAGTATTTTCTCAAGGCGATGGAGGACGGCGTGTCAGAGGCGCCCCTGCATGTCGCCGACTGGAACGGCGTCCTTTCCGCCGCCTGGCTGCTGGAAAACCGCTTCGACCTCCCGCCGTCAGTGATGTATTGGCTCCGCGAGGCCGGACTCTACCCGGAGTTCTTCGAGGATGTCCCGACGGACACCCCGATCGCCGCCCGCCGCCGCTACCTGCGGCCGTTCTTCCAGAAGGCGAAGCGTGACATGCCGCCCCTGACGCTGGAGGAACTGCTGCCCGAATGGGTCCCCGAACTCCTCGCGCCAGAGGAAGAGGTGGACTACAGGAAGCTGATCGAGTGGATGCAGCAGCGTCCGCCCGTCTGGATCCGTGCCCAGGTCACCGACCAGGATCGCCTCCGGGCCGAAATCGAAAGGGAAAGCGAGGACGCCGTGCATCCCATCGTCCACAGCCACCTGCGCGGAGCGCTCTGCATCCGCCATGCGGGGACGAATCTCCGTGCGCTCCCCGCCTTCCAGGACGGCAGATTCGAAATCCAGGACCTGGCTTCCCAGTGCGTCGCCTTCGTCTGTGCGCCAAAGCCCGGCGAACAGTGGTGGGACGCCTGCGCCGGCGGAGGCGGCAAGGCGCTCCACCTCGCGTATCTCATGCACAACCGCGGAAGCGTGGATGCCAGTGACCTGCGGGAGTTCAAACTGGACGAGCTGCGTCTGCGCGCCCGCCGCGACCACTTCAACAATATCCGCACCCGCGTCTGGAAAGGCGTCGCCAAGGAGGTCCCGCGCGACCGCTATGACGGCGTGCTCGTGGACACCCCATGCTCCTGTTCCGGAACCTGGCGGCGTGCGCCAGACGGACGCTGGAATTCGCGTCCAGAGTCTCTGAATGAATTCAACGCGCTTCAGAGGCAGCTCCTGGATGCCGCCGCGCTGGCGGTGAAGCCCGGGGGAACGCTGGTCTATTCGACGTGCTCCATGTTCCGCGCCGAGAACCAGGGCATCGTCGGGTCCTTCCTGGAAAGCCATCCGGAATTCATCCTGGCGCGGCATGTGAATCCTCTGGACGGCACGGAGTCCGACGGCATGACGCAGATCTGGCCATGGCAGGGCGACTGCGACGCGATGTTCACGGCGAAATTCACCCGCCGAAGAGTCCAATGATTCTTTCCCCTGTTTCCAGTGGCTGATTCCCCAATCCATTCGCTGGTGCTTGGCGCAGGCGTCGGCGGCCTCTCCATGGCGCTTCTGCTGGCCAAGGCCGGCCGGCGGGTCACAGTATTGGAGAGGCAAGCCGAGATTGGCGGCCGGCTGGCGCGTTTTCACCGTCAGGGCATTCCGTTTGATACCGGGTTGCATTTCACCAGCAGCCTGGTCGGCATTCTGGGGCAGATGCTGGCCGTCTTGGGAGCGGAGGAGGATGTCGTGGCAGAGTCCTTTCCGTGGTCGCTTAGACTGCCGGATGGCCATGAGCTCGCTTTCCCAAACCGGGGACGGGGAGCGTTCTATGACTACCTTGCGCGGGAATTCCCCCGTGAACAGGATGCCTTGCGAAAATATCAGTCGCTGGAAACGGAGGTGCTTCGCCGTACGCCGATGTTCGACCTGCGCGTCGGGATGGAAGACCCGATGACGGCATTCAGCGAATTGGACCAGCTTCCCCTGGGCATGCTCTTGAGACGGCTGGGGATGTCACCGGAGCTTTCCTGCGCGTTGGCCTCGACGGCCCTCTATCATGGCGGTCTGCCGGCCGAGGTGCCCGCCGCCCGTCATTTTCGGGTGAGCTATGGCTTCGAGGAAGAGATGATTCGCCTGAGGCATGGCGGGGAGGCGCTGGTCCGAAATTTCCGGCGGGAACTGGAGCGCCTGGGGGTGGAGATACGCACGTCCACACGAGTTGTCGCTTTCCAGAGTCTGGATGCCAGGGGGCAATGCCATCATGCGGCGCTCTCCGATGGGACTGACATGGCCTTTGATGACCTCTTCTCCTCGTTGCATCCCGCCGAAATCGTGCCGCTGCTGCCTCCCGAAAACCGCCGTGGCTTTCAGCGTTTGACGGCAAATCTGCCGGACACCTGCGGCTTTTTCACCATCTTCGCCACCGTTGACGCGCAATGCCGGACGAGGCCGCATCTGGCCTCCTATCTGCGCGACCTCGATTTCAATAAAATCATAAATCCGTCTGGGCCAAAGGAAGCGTTCCTGAGTACGGGATGCGTCTTTAGTCAGGAGACCAGGCTGGATGGCACGCCGGTGCAGTCTCTGATTCTGCTGGCGCCCGCGCCGGCCCCGCCGGCCGTGACCCGTCCCTCCCGGGAGGAGAAGGATGCCATGGCGCAGGTCGTCCTGGCGCATTTTTACGAGGCCCTGCCGGAGATGCGCGGCAAAGTCCAGGTCATCGCCTCTGCCACTCCGCACACCTACGCCCGTTTTATTCCGCCCGGACGTGGCGCCTACGGAGTGCGAATGCGGGTGGGCAATCCACGCCTGATGGGGCGTCTGCCTGTCCGCAATTTCTATGGCATTGGCGAGAATGCCTTCACGCCTGGAGTGGTGGGGACGATGCTGAGCTCCTTCCTGGTCGCCCGCCAGGTGCTGGAGGAGGAGGCTTATCTGCGTCTCCTGCCGGAACGCGCCTTTCCGGACCATGAGTTTCTGACGAATTGGAGTTGCTGAAAAATGGCGTGCGATTCTCCTAGAGTTGTCATCACGGGTTGCGGCGTCGTCTCTGCGCTGGGAATGACCCGCGGCGAGTTGTTCCAACGGCTGCTGGCGGGGCAGAGCGCCGTGCGCGCCATGCCGGAATGGGAACTGCGCGGGGCGACAGGAGAGTTGCTGGCGGCGCCGGTGGAATTGCCGCGCGAACGGCTGCTCTCCTTGGACCGGAAGCTTCGGCGCTCCATGGCGCCGGTGGCGGTCTTTGCCGCATTGGCGGCGGGCGAGGCCATTGCGGAGAGCGGACTTGCACCAGAGGAGCTTTCCAGCGGCGAGGCGGGCTGCGCCATCGGCTCCACGCTGGGCAGTCCCGGCGCCATCTACGAGACCATGACCCTCTTCAGCCAAAATGGACTGGAGAGCCTGCCGGCCCAGCAGTTCTTCAAGAGCGTCTCGCATACTGCCGCCTTCAATGTGGCGAATGTGTATGGAATGCAAGGAGTGCTGCTGGCCCCCTGTTCCGCCTGCGCCTCCGGATTGCAGGCCATCGGAGTGGCGTATGATGAAATCCGGCTGGGACGCCAGAAGGTCATGCTTGCTGGCGGGGCGGATGAGGCGACGCCAGCCGTCGCAGGAACCTTCGAGCAGCTCTTCGCGTTGGCGCACCCCCGCGCCGGACAGCCTCCTGAAACCACCATCCGACCCTTTGACGCACGGCGTTGCGGATTGGCCTGCGGCGAAGGCGCGGGAATCTTTGTGCTGGAGGAACGCGAACATGCATTGCACCGCGGCGCACCCGTCCTGGCGGAGATCCGCGGCTACGCGACCAATGCCAGCGGCCGTCAGGCCAGCCAGTCGGACACGGAGGCGATCGAGCGTTGTCTGCGAAGCGGATTGCACGAGGCCGCCTTACAGCCTGCCGACATCCATTATATTAATGCGCACGCCACCGGGACTCGACAAGGCGATGCGGCCGAGGCCGCGGCGCTGCGCAATGTCTTCGGGAGCCAGGTGCCGGTTTCCAGTCTGAAAGCGCAGTTGGGGCACACCATGGGCGCTTCCGGGGCAATCGAAATGGCGGTCGTTCTTGAGATGGCGCGTCAAGGCGTGCTGCTGCCAACGGCCAATCTGGCTGCTCCGGACGAGGACTGCGCGGGGCTGGATCATCTTCGAAAACCACGCCGAACTTCCTTGCGATACTTTGTCAAAGATTGCTTTGCTCTCGGGGGAGTCAATGCCGTTCTAGTGGGCGAAGTCCCGCTTCCCACTGAAGCATAACCGTGTTATGACTCGCGAAGAAATCATCCGGCAGGTCAACGCCGCCTTCGTTGACCAATTTGAAATAGCGGCTGGACAGCTCACGGAAGAGAAAAAACTCTTTGACGATTTGGGGCTGGACAGCCTGGACATTGTGGATTTGCTCGTGGCGCTCCACAAGACCTTCGGCATCGCCCTGCGCAACAATGAGGAAGTCCGCAAGGTACGCACGCTAGGCGAGGTCTATGACTTCCTGGAAAAGTATGCCCGCGAGCATCCCGAGGAAATCCGTTCCGTCAAATAGCGCACGGCCAGGCATTGGCGCGTGTCTTGTCAGCACGCTCATCTATCTATGGATGGGGGTGTGGTCGACGGGGTATTTTATCCTCGCGCTGTTGCCGTTTCTGTTTGCCTTCTGTCTGCCCAAGTGGCACCGTCGGGCATTGCTGCGGTGGATTATCTTGGGCTGGGGAATCGTGGTTACGCGGCTGGGAGTCTGGCCTTTTATCCGCCTCACTGTCAGCGGAGAGAAGCCTGTCCGCAAGCCGTCAATCTACGTCTTCAACCACCGTTCCGGGTCGGACGCCTTTCTGGTTTCGGCGATGCATCGTCCGATGATCCAGGCGGTCAATGGCTGGCCGATGCGATTGCCTGTGCTGGGCTTTGTGGCCAAGCAGGCGGGATATCTGGATATCACCAACTTGAGCTATGAACAGGCCCTTGCCGAGGTGCGGGAGCATCTGGAGCACGGAGTCTCCGTCATTGATTTCCCTGAAGGACATCGGTCGGCCTCCAAAGAATTGCTGCCCTTCCAAAGCGGCGCCTTCCGAATGGCGCGTGATTTGGGAGTGGACCTCTATCCGGGAGTCATCACGGGCAATGAAGAGAATCCGACTCGCCATTTCCGCCTGAAATGCGGGCGCATCCATTTTCATCTTCTTCCGCCGATTTCTGCCAATGCCGCACAGGCCTTCCCATCGGCATTTGCCTTCAAACAGCATGTTCGCAATCTGATGGCCGAAGCCTGCGCCGAACACGAGGTCTATCCGTAGTGGCCTTTTCGAAGAGTTTTCCTGCCTTGGCATGATGGATTGGCTTGTTCCATAATCGGTTTCGCATGGGAAAACGGGAGCATGGGTTGATGTCACAGACTCTTTCCACGGGATTGAAACGAATTGGCACGCTGGCGCCTGACGCAAACGCCATATCCAAGGGCAGTTGCTGGATGCTGGGCTGCGAGACGCTGGACCGCGACTTCGCGGACTTCCAGCAATACAAGAAATACATCCCCGCCCTGGGCATTCCTCTGATTCGGCTCCAGGCCGGCTGGGCAAAGACGGAGAAGACGCCCGGAGTGTACGACTTCGCATGGCTGGACCGGATTGTCGATGACGCAATGGGCTTGGGGTTGCATTGTCTGCTGGAGACCGACTACGGCAATCCCATTTACGAGGGCGGCGGGGGCTACGACCTTGGCAGCGGATTCCCCAAGTCGGAAATCGCGCTGAAGGCATGGGACGCATGGGTGGCCGCGCTGGTTGAGCATTTCAAGGACCGCGTGCAGGATTGGTCGATCTGGAATGAACCCGACTGGCAGCAGGGCATAATCCCGCAGGACATCGCGCATTTCAACATCCGCACGGCCGCCGTCATCCGCCAGCATCAGCCTGACGCACGCATCGCGGGACTCTCGCTTTCCCGACCCGACCAGCTGGGCTGGTTCGAATGGAGCCTGAAGACCCTCCGGGAGACCGACACCGAGGATTGGTTCGATTCCTACATCTACCACTCCTATCACTACAATCCAGACGACGGTACCGAGGATGGAGTCCGCCTGAAACTGCTGATGAAGCGCTTCGGTTTCAAGGGACGGATTCGGCAGGGCGAGAGCGGCTGTCCTTCCGAAGCCACCGAGAAATTCGCCCTGAATGGCTATCCCTGGTCGGAACTCACCCAGGCCAAATGGGACCTGCGGCGATACATCGGGGATTTCTGCGATGGCGTGCCGTCGAATGTCTTCACCATCTGCGACTTCAACCACATCGGCCGGCAGATCAACCGAAAAGGACTCCTGATGGCGGACGAGAACCACCAGGTCATCCGTCCGAAACTTGTTTACTGGGCGATCCGCAATATGACCACGCTTTTCAACGACGGCCTTGAGATACTTCCTGGTGGTTGCACGGCGCGATATGTGAACCGCACGCAGGCCTTCGCGATGGAGCGAAAGACCGACCAGGCGCGCCAGGTGGTCTATTGGGACCGCTCCGGCATCCCCGGCGAGGGAAATTTCACGGGACATGCGGATGTGGTCACTTTCGGCTTCCATCTGAAGGCCTGCGTGGTCATCGACCCGCTCTCCGGCGCGGTTTATGAATTCCCCAAAGAGCAAATCTGCGAGTGTGCAGGACGCACGCTCTACCTGGATGCCCCCTGCGGCGACTCGCCGCTGGTGCTGGCAGACCGCGCGATGATTGAACTGGCAAAAGACGAATAGCGTTTGAGGCAAATGAAAGTAGGATTCATCATACCGACGAAAGAAGAGGCGGCTGGCGTGCCCGCTGAATGCGTGGCGGCCTGTGGCTTCGGTGCGGGAAAGTCCTCGAACTGCGCGGCCGCCACCGACCTGATTTTCAATCGTGGCTGCGACACCATTGTCATCTGGGGGACGGCAGGCGGCCTCACGCCGACTCTCCATGCGGGGGATATCGTGGTGGCCACGCGCACTGCCCACAAGGACTTCAGCCTGACGCCGCTGCCGTGGGCGCGTGGACTTGGCGACGTGCCGGATTTCTCCGAAGAGGACTTCTGGCATACCCTCGATGCCACGTTGTCGGAACAACTGCTCCAGGCGGTCAAGAAGGTCTTTCCTGGACACCATGTCGTTGCCGGACCGGTTTGTTCGGGGGACATCTTCGACCCTGCGGCCGCGCGGGGCAATCCCATCGAGGCGCGGGCTTGTGCCGTCGATATGGAGACCTCCGCCGTCGCCGAGTTCTGTCATCGCCTGAACACCCGATGTGGCATGAAAGTGCGTTTCGGGACGGTCCGGGTCATCTCGAACAACGCCGACACTGCGGACTCCGACACGGCCAGCGGTGATTTCAATGATTTTCTCCAGCTGTTCGCCCAGATGAACGCCCATCTGGAGGAACTCCGCCAGATGCTGGAAGAGGCTTGAGGCTTTCTGAAACCTGGAAACTCGCCGAAAAGAGCAAAGAAAGCCGAATCCTTTAGGCAAATCGCAGTAGCCTGATTACATTTAGGCTTGTTACGGTTTGCTTTGTTTCCAAGAAGGTGCCTAACGGCAGAGTTTTCGTTTTGACCCTACCCAAAGGGTTATAGCGCCCTTTTCGGGCGCAGGATTCTGGTGGCGCCTGCCCCGCCGGCTGCGTGCCTTTCAGGCACTTGCAGGCGGTTACGCATGGTCGCGCACTACGTGCGC
>JAFYIW010000218.1 GCA_017538465.1 Victivallales bacterium | reverse complement strand
CTGCGAATCGCACTGTGAACCGGCGTTTTCCTACTGGCCATCGGCGTGCTCATACGGGAAATATCCTGTGCCCGGCAGCCAAGGGAGGCCATTGCCCAGGCCAAAGCCGCCCCCGCCGCCGCGCTCCATAACTATGCCGTCTATGCTTTTGACACGCAGTGCCGTATCTCACTGTGGGGAGATGGCGCAGAAGCGGATCAGGCGGCAACGGAGACCAGTCAGCTGCTCACGAGGCTTCACGCCACTCTGAACCGACATGACGAGGCAAGCGAGCTTGCCCGTTTCAACCGCGCCCCTGCCAACACGCCCTTTGCCTGTGGCGACCTTCTCTGGAAAGCTTTCGCCGTCGCGCGGGAGGCCTATCGCCACACGGACGGCACCTTCGACGTGACCATTGGGCCACTTATGGCCTTCTGGAAACAAGCCGCCGCCCACCCGGAGCAGGAACCCGACGCGGACGCCCTGGCCGATGCCAGGCGACGCGTCGGCCTCGACAAACTGGTTTTCGATGACGAGGCGCACACCATCACCAAGACGGTGGAAGGCATGTCCGTTGACTTCGGCGGCCTGGCCAAAGGGCTGGCTTTGGATATGACGCTTCCCCTTGTGAAGCGCCCCGGCATCTCCCGGATTTTCCTGGATTTCGGGGGCAACTTGTATCTGGACAACCCCGCAGAACTCCCCAATGCCGGCGAAGTGCTCATCCGTGACCCCCGCTCGGGAAACCACCTCAATGGGAAAATGCTGGTCAAACTCGCCAACGCCAATCGTCGTTTCATCGCCACCAGCGCAAATTCCGAACGACCGCTGCTGGACAATGACGGACACTTCATCGGGCACATCATGGATCCACGCACCGGCAAACCTGCGCAAACCATGATCCAGGTGACCGCCATCGCCTCCTGCGGCGCTTATTCCGACATCTTCTCCACAGCCGTCTTCGTTGATGGCGAACCTCTTGCGGAACGGCTGGTCCACGACCTCCCGGACACGGGGTTTGTCCTGCTGCCGGCCGATGCCGGAAGCCCGCTTTCCATCGGCCGCGCAGACCTCGTTCCCGCCAATCCGCGCTGACCGCTTCCCCAATTTCACGGAACTCTCCCGGACAAGGGAAGGTTCCCCTTGCCCATCGACAGCGCCATGTTACCTTACCTTGCCCGGCATTTTCTGACTCCCTTGTGGGGACCTTTCCGGTTGCTGGAGTCGCATCTGATTCTGATTCTGGTCGGAGCCTGCAGCTGCACCCTGTTGACCTGGCTCCTCCTGCCAAGACTATGGCATCTCCTCCCGCATGACCGCGGAAAGAATTTCGTGGCAGGTTCGGAAAAGGCGAAGGGGAAACCCACCGGCGCCGGCTTCGTAACCACACTGATTTTCCTGGCCTGCGCCTTCATGGTCATGCCGTTCTTCATGGAGTATGCCATCATTGGAGTGTGCCTCCTGGCGATCATGATGACCGGTTTCCTGGATGACCGTTCCACCGCAGACTGGGGACAATTGAAAAAAGGCCTTCTGGACCTGGCCATCTCGCTGGTGGCCGCCTGGACAATCGGCCATTGGCAGGCGAAAATCGCCGAAATGGACGGACCGACCATCTGGCTGCCATTGGTCAAAGGCCCTCTGCCTGGAGGCGCATTTATGCTGCCGTTATGGCTTTATGTCATCATCGGCACGGCGCTGCTCTGGCTCATGATCAACGTCGTCAATTGCTCGGACGGCGTGGACGGCGTGGCGGGGTCGCTTGCCCTCTATGGACTTTTCGGAATGGGCGTTTTCCTCTATGGCGTCTTAGGACATGAAGGCATTACCGGCTACCTGCTGCTGCCTCATCTGGAAAACGGCGCCTCCTGGGCAATCTGCATTTTCACGGCGGCAGGAGGGCTCTGCGCATATCTGTGGTATAATGCCAGCCCCAGCATGGTGTTGATGGGCGACGCCGGCAGCCGCTTCTACGGGCTGCTGCTGGGAATTGCAGTGCTGGTCTCAGGCAATCCCTTCATGTTCCTGGTGGCGACCCCCATCCTCATGGTCAATGGCGGCATGGGACTCGTCAAGCTGATCCTGCTGCGCATGATGAAGAAGCTCGGCTATGACACGCGCCCGCCGCGCTCCATCACCGTCAACCCCGTCCATCCGGAGAATTTCGCCACCGAGGAAGAGGCGGCAAAGCAATGCATGCTGGTGCGCTTCCTCCATCGTTATCGTTTTCCAGTTCACGACCACTGCCGCAAGAATCTCGGCTGGTCTGACTCCCAGGTGCTTATCCGTTTCATGCTGTTGCAGACCGCCCTCATGCCCTTGTTCATCATTGTGATGATAAAGCTACGATAGTCCCTTCAGACAATTCCCTGACATGCCGATATGACCACGCCAACGCCTCCCCCTACAACCGAACATGCCAATACCTGGGGAAACAATATTGCCAAAATCACCTTCCTCAGTCTGACGATCCTCCTTTTCCTGACGGCCGTCTATTTGGTCCGGGGAGAGCTGGATGCCATTATCCTAGGCATCCTTCTGGGCACCATTCTCGCTCCCATGCATCGGCATGTCCTGCGGATAACTCAAAAAGTCAACACCTTTTTTCGCCGCGTTTTTCGCATCAGGCCCCCGAAAGACGCCGAACAGCTTAGACTCTATGAGGCCAAAGTATCGGACCAGGTCCGCTGGCATGCGGCGATTGTGTCGGTCACCCTCGCCTTCCTGATCATCGTGATTCCCCTTGGACTCTTTTTGATTCAAATCGCCAAGCAGGGAGTCTCCACTCTGCAGACCACCGCGAATTGGCTGGATCGGGAGTTGCCCAAAAAGGTGCCGCGCCTCATCGAGGAAATCAACAATCATGAATTGAGCCGGAGAATCTTCCATGACCTCCAGCTTTTCACCGTGACGGCGGAAACAGAAGTAAATGACCAGACGATCAATCAGCTCCTTCCTCTGGTTCCCGAAGTCGCCAAGACGACGGCTCTTTCTGCCCCTGAACCCCAATCCTCAGATGGCGCCGAAGAGGATGAAAACAACGCGGCGGACCTGGAAGACCAGGAAACGCCCGCAACGGAATCCGAGAATGAAACCACGTCTCAGCCCACAGTGACGGCAACAACTCCCCGGGAAGCCATTCCTCAGGAATCCCCGGCGGGGGCCGACGTGTCCTTAGACGACAAAGACGACTCCGCCCCGCTCCGGCAGCCAGAAGCCACCTTTTCAACATCCCCAAAGGAACGCATCACCCCCAAAATTGATCCCCAGCGAGCCACGGAATTCCTCACCAATGTCTCCCGTAATCTCTTGACAGAGATTCTGAAAATACTCTTCGCGGTGATTTCCAAAACCTGGGTCACCGTCTTCAATTTCTTTTTGATGTTCTTCGTGATGTTCTTTGTCTTCTATGATGGCGAGAATATCATGAATTACGTGCGCTCCATCAGTCCGCTGGGCCCCAAGGAGGAACAGCAGCTGCTGCAGCAGATCAAGGCCGTGTCCTCCACGCTGGTCGTCAGCATCCTGGGAACGGCCTCCTGCCAGGCGATGGTGGCGATGGTCATATTCTGGATTGTGGACATCCCCGCGCTCTTCTGGGGAGTCATGCTGGGAATGTGCTCCATCATCCCCTTTGTGGGCACCACCCTGATCTGGGTCCCAATCACCATCTATTTCTTTGCCACTGGACAAACCTGGCAGGCGTGTTTTGTTCTGGCGACCTGCGCCATCATCGTTGCCAATCTGGACAATTTCCTGCGCCCGCTGTTGATGAAAAAGAGCGGCAAGACCGGAATGTCCTATCTGGCTCTGTTCTTTGCCATTCTAGGAGGGCTACAGACTTTTGGCTTAATTGGCATCATCTATGGACCGCTCATTTTCGGCCTGTGCGCCATTTGCCTGCTGATCTTCCGGACCCAATTCAAGAAGAAAACCCAATAGGCGCGGATTGGCGCGCCGTTTGCCCTTCATTCGGGAATCTATCCTTGGGGCGCCATGTTCACTCATGCGACTTGCCCGTGGAGGAAAAATCTCCGTCACAGAAGCTTCGAAGGGGCCATTGAGGCGACATCGCCGCCGAGAAGCTGGAAGCGCCCTCCCCGTGGCGCCTGGCAATGGCAAGCCCCCCAAAAACAATGCCAATCCTCTGGGAGGCTGCCACAGGCCGACGCGATTTGCAAATGCCACAGGCTACTATCGTGGCTTCTTCTACCAACTATATCCCGCCAGCTCAAGGCCGCGCTTGCGCTGCAGGAAATTGCGATAATGCTTATGGGTCTGCGGCGTCCACGTCGCCTCGGAGAGCGCGATGGCGCGGTCCAACAACTTCGCGCGCACTCGCCACTGTGGAACCAGCTCCGTCCACAACGGCGCCTCGGCGCCAAGCAGGCGGTCTCCCAAGTAGTTCCCCATGTGCGCTCCGACAGTGGAGCAATAGGTGTCCATGTCCGTGACTGGCGTCATGGGATCGGAATGCGGATCCTCGTCATCCTGAGGATAATCCAGATAATAGGCGTGGTCGATGGAAGAGACCACGGGATTGCCGTCATGGGCGGCGCAGGTGACCATGTCACATTCGTTGCCCCAGCATTGTAGGATGGTCTCCTTTGGCGGATTGATATGGGTTCCCCAGACCATCGGCGTGCGGCCATGCGCCAGCAGGAAATTGCAGATTTCGGTCACGAACCACTCTTCCAACGCTCGAGAATCCTTCAGACCCAGTTCCTGAATCTTCGCCTGGCACCTCGGACACTTGTCCCAGTGGCTGGTGCCGCACTCGTCATCGCCGATATGCACCACTTTGGATTCTGGCAAGAGCTCCATCGCCTCCGCCAATCGTGCCTTCATAAATTCCATTGAGGCGGGATTGGACAGACAGATTTCCCAGCCATGGACATCGGGGTTGCAGCGCAATTCCGGATGTAGCCCCAAGAGAAAGACATTATGTCCCGGCATGTCAATCTCCGGGAGGATTTCGATGCACTGCCGGGCGGCCTCGGCGCGGATGGCCGCGAAATCCTCGGGAGTGTAGGCGCCGTCTTGCCAGTCGCCATGACCATTGAGTTCCGGTGCGCCCTTGGCGGGAATGCGCCAAGACTGCGCATCCGTCAAATGCCAATGAAAGCGGTTCAGGCGGAGTTTTCCCATCAGGCGGAGCGTCTCCAAGATGGTCTCGCGGTCTTGGAAATGCCGGGCGGAATCCAGCATGATGCCACGCCAACGATAGCATGGACGGTCCTGCACTACGCCACACTCCAATTGCGCCGCGTTGGCTCCCCAGCGGAAGGCGATCCACAGCAACTGCTCCAAGGCATGGGCTCCATAAAGACGCCCGGCGGCATCGCCCGCCTTGAGAACAATGCGGTCTGGCGTGACTGCGAGGGTGAACCCCTCCTCTGGCAGCCCCGTCCCTTTGACCAGTTCAATGCTGGCAATGGCGTCTTCGGCGACCACCGCGCCAAAGAAACGAAGCCGCGCGGCTATCTGCTCCAGACCTTCCCCCACCCGAACGGGGCGTTCCAGAGAGAAGAAGCCCCCATGCACCGCATGGTGATACGGCCGTGGCAGGAGGTAGTCATACGCGGGATTCATCGGAGTGACTGGAAAGGGAATCGGCATAATAAGGCGAGAGGTGAGAGGTGAGAGGTGGGAGGTGAGTTGGGAGTTGCTATGTTAAAAGTGTTGCCCGTTTTCACGGATCCATTCCGCGCGTTTTGAGCAAAACGGAATGGGCT
>JAFYIW010000217.1 GCA_017538465.1 Victivallales bacterium | reverse complement strand
GAGGTTCTTCGGGTCATGCTGCAAACAGGGAATGGATGCCAGCAGTCCCTGCGAATAGGGGTGAAGCGGATGGCTAAATAGTTCCGCGACGGGGGCCTCCTCCATGATGCGCGAACCATACATCACAATGACACGAGTACACATCTCCCAGATTACGCCGAGGTCGTGGGTGATGAGCAGCAGCGCACGGGGGTTGGCGGTGTCCTCGGTGACCTGATGCAATAAATCCAGAATCTGCGCCTGGATGGTCACGTCGAGCGCGGTGGTGGGCTCGTCGGCGATGACGAGCTGCGGCTCCAGCAACATCGCCATGGCAATCATCACGCGCTGGCGCATTCCGCCGGAGAGTTCAAATGGATAGGCTTTCGCGCAGCGCTCCGCGTCGGCGATGCCCACGCGCTTCAGCCACTCCAGCCAAAGCGCACGGCGTTCGGGAGCGGGCTGGTTTCGGTGGAGTCGGATGACTTCGTCGAGTTGCTCGCCGATGCGGTGCAGGGGCGAGAGGGCGGTCATGGGCTCCTGGAAGATCACGCCGATGTCCTGTCCGCGCAGTTTCCGCAGTTCCGGGAGGGGGAGGGTGGTCAGGTCGCGTCCCGCGAACTCGATGCGTCCGGAGACGCGGCGTCCAGGCGGGGAGGGCACCAGTCGTGGAATGGACATCGAGGTCACGGACTTGCCGCAGCCGGATTCGCCGACCAGCCCCAGCGTCTCACCCGCATCCAGGTGAAACGACACCTGATTTACGGCATGGACCACGCCGTCATCGGAGTCGAACTCCACAGTGAGGTCGCTGACTTGGAGCAAGTGAGAGGACATGGGGAACAAAACAGGGGCAGGGCAAGCGCCGGCTTGCTCCTGCCCCGATGAGATCAATTTGATTCAGCCAACCGGTTTACTTTTTCTTGGCAGCCTTCTTTGCGGCTGGTTTTGCGGGTGCCTTCTTGGCCGGTGCCTTCTTGGCGGCGGCCTTTTTGGCGGCCTGGGCACGGGCGGCGTTGAGGAACTTGTACATCGCCTCGATGTTGCCGGGGGCGATGCGCTTGTAGTAGTCGTGGTATTCCAGCTTGGAGGCGGCCGCCTCGTCGATGATGACAGTCACATTCGGGTGGAGCTGGAGCGCGGAGGAGGTGTTCATCGTGGTGATGGGGCCCTCCAGCATGCCCTTGATGGCATCGGCCTTGTTGGCGCCGAAGGCGATCATCAGGACCTCCTGGGTGTCGAGGACCGTGCCCACGCCCATGGAGAGCGCCCAGCGCGGGACCTGCTTCTCGTCGCCGCCGAAGAAGAGGTTCGCGTTGTCGGTGATGGTGGACTGGGCCAGGGTGATCATGTGAGTGCGGCTGGTGAGGGAGGTGCCGGGCTCGTTGAAGCCGATATGCCCGTCACGGCCGACGCCGACGATCTGGAGTTTGATGCCGCCGAGGGCCTCCATGGCGGCCTCGTAGCGCTCGCACTCGCGGTCGATGTCATCGGTGAGGCCATCGAGGAAGTCGATGTTCTCCTTCTTGATGTTGATGTGGTTGAAGAGCCTGGTGTCCATGAAGTTGCGGTAGCTCTGCGGGTGGTCCTTCTGGAGGCCGATGTACTCGTCCAGGTTGAAGGTATGGACATCGGAGAAGTCGATTTCGCCACGCTTGTAGCCTTTGACCATCTCGGCGTAGAGGCCTTCGGGGGTGGTGCCGGTGGGCAGACCCAGGACCTTGGCGCGGCAGTTGTTGATGCGGTCTTTGACGATCTTGTAGGCCTCTTTGGCGACTTCTTGCTTGTTTTTGCAGATGATGACGTTCATTTGGTGAACACCTTCGCTTCGTTTTGGGGTTTAAGTAGAGGCGAATGAAAGCCATTCGCTATGGGATCATGTGGTTAATGTAATCTGTGCACGGCAATTAGCCTGTGCGCAAAGGTTTTTTTGACGACTTTTTGAAGTTCTAGAGGCACTTCGCCTTGACCAGCTTTTGCAGCATCGGGAGGTCGAGGGTGCGCAGGATGTCCGGAAGCATGTAGGAGAATGGCGTGCGATAGGGGTAGCCATCCTGGATCATCTTGAGCCAAGAATCCGGGCAATCGCGGAGCGTGACGGAGGCGAAGCGCGGCCCGGCAAGGACGGCGGCCAGGAGCGCGGGGACACATCCTTGGCCATTGGCCTCCAGGTGGACGCGCTTGGCGACCGGTTCCAGGAGCGCGAGCGCGGCGAGGATGTCCTTGACCTTGCCCGCCAAGTATGGCTCGTCGAACATCAGGCCCAGGCCGGCGTAATGGTAGTCGAATTGGTATTCGTTGAAGAAATTCCGCAGTTCGGCCGGCTGGTCGCCGTTCAGGGGCGTCATTTCGCCGACGCCGCGCACATCCAGCCCGTAGAGGGCGCGGTTGGGGTCTGGCTTGCGCCAGCGCAGCTCGTCGCCGGAGTCCAAATGCGGGACATATAGCGTGACGTCCGGAGAGAGTTCCGGGATGTGGTACCAGTCGTGGAGCGTGAAGAGCTTGAGGACGGCCATCACGCGGCCCGGTTCAGTCTCCAGCGCAAAGCGTGACTGCCACAATGAGCCGCCAAACTCTCCAGAGGGGCGGGCGACCCGGAAATACGGCGCCGTGACTTTGCCGACATGCAGGCGTCTGGACAATTCCCTGGCGGCGGCCTCGCGGGCAAGGGGCTTCTGGAGCGCAGTCTGGCGTTGCGCCTCTTCGACCAGCAGCTCGTGCATGAACTTCTGGCCGGGCAGGAACTTCACCTGTCCTTGGGGGGCGGCGGTGATTTCGCTCAGGTTCGAGACGGGGATGTTTCCCTCGCCTTTCGGGGGCTTCAGACCGGCATATTTGCAGAAGAAGCGCGCCCCGGCCTCGCGGAGGAACTGCGAGAGCGAGTGGTCGCCCTTGCCCATGAAGCGCTCTATCGTGCCGGGAGCGCCGAGCAGCCGGTGGATTTTGATGAGCTCGGCCTCCGCCTCGTCCAGTCCCCGCGGGTCGAAGAAATCGTTCTTCTCGCCGAGCAGCAAAATGGGTTTGGGGCCGGCGGCGATGAGGAAGTCCGCCATTTCGAGGCCCTGGGCCAGGGCGGTGGGAGGCATCTGTTCCGCATCGATGGGCAGCTCGTTCTCGACATTGCGCAGCCAGGTGGTGATGTAGCAGGAGGGGGCGGACATCGTGATGCGGTCGTCCACCGCCGTCACCCAGGTGGTCAGGGTGCCGCCGCCGGAGGTGCCGTGTACTCCGACGCGGGTGGTGTCCACCTCGGGACGTCCGAGCAGGTAGTCCAGCCCGCGGACGGCATCGTAGGTGCGCCAAGCGCCGAACCATTCGCCCAGGAGAATCGCCTGCTTGCCTAGCATGTTATGTTGCCAGCAGGGGTTCATGACGGCGCCGACCGGGGTGTCGAGCATCTGCTGGCGTTCGCCCTGGCCGACTGGATCGATGACCAATACGGCGAATCCGGCCTGCGCCAATGCGCGCGGAGCCTTCTGGTAGGCATCGCATCCTTTGCCTTCGAGGTTGTGCCCGCAGAGCATGAGAATCGCCGGGGCCTTCCCCTGGCGCTTCTTGGGGAGGTAGAAGTTGCCGGTCACGGGATAATTCGGACGGCTGTAGTAGATGAGCTTCTCCAAGGTGTATGCCGGAAAATCCACCGTGCCGGTCACCGTCGCGTTCAGCGGGCATTTCGTCTTGGGGAAGTGAAAGCACGCGCGGGCCTTTCTGCGGACCTCGGCGACGTATTTCTCGGCGTCCGCGCGGGTCTTCAGCGCGGCGATGCGCTCCGCGCGTTCCGCATGGACTTTGCGAACCTTCTCCAGGTAGAATTCCTGGACCGAATTACCGAACAATGGAGTCATGAGTGTTCTTTTGTAAAAAGCTATTCATGCACAAACGCCCGCCGCTGGAAGGTGCGGCGGGCGTCGCGGGGATTCCGTGGAAGACGAATGGTCTGCGGCAGACAAATGGACGCAGCTGGGAATTTCCCAATGCAACCGGCTACTTGTCGCCGGCGGCGGCGCTGCTGCCCCTGATTTCGCTTTCTAGGATGATGTTGTCCATGAGCAATTCCCCTGACTTGTCATCCGCTGACTTCGGCTTGAATTCGACTTGGATGCGTTCTTGGGTGGAGGGCACCTGGATGACGACGAACGGCGCGTCGTCATTATCCCGGTTCGTGCCGTAGTCCAGGACTTTCACCTTGTCCATGCCCGGTTGGGCGGTGAAAAACTTCTCGGCACGGGCGGCGTGTTTTTTGGCGGCGCCTGGGGTGCTCCACAGGCTGGAGTCGTTCCATTTCTTGCCGCCGCTGACCTTGCTGAAGATGTTTTCGAGGGCTTTGGCCGCCTTGGTATTCAGGAGCATCTCTTGCGGCTCTTCGGTCTTGACCTGTTTGTTGGACATGAAATGCCAGGCGAAGAGACCGGCGGCGGCGACGAGGAGGACGATGGCGAGAACGAGTTTTTTAGTCTGATTCATGGTAGGATTCCAGTTATGAATGAGATTGGGGAGAAACTTAGACTGCTAGAGGCGTTCCTTGTATTCCTTCACGGTCATCGTGCTTTTCTCAATCGTGGCAAAGACATAGTCGCCCGATTTAGGATGCTTGCGGATGTAAACGATGACGCACTGTTCCGCGTCGCCGACCTGAAGAACCACATTGATCTGATCCTGATCGCGGTTTTCCTCGTCCTTCCTGGCATCGATGATCTTGACGTTGTCCATGGAGGGGGAGTCCCCGAAGACTTCCTTGCCGACTGCGGCGCCGGTCTTGGCCGATGCCTTGTCAACCCAGAGAGCATCGTTGTTCCATTTGCCATTGACCTTTCCAAAGAGCGTCCCCAGTTGGGTTTGCGCCGCCTGTTGACCGTCAGAGAGCATTTGGTTTTTGTCGGGGTCGTGCGTCAGGCGTCTGACCTGGAGAACGACAATGACAGCGGCAACAATCAGCAGGACAATGCCGAGAGCGAGTTTGCCTTGTTGGTTCATGATGAAATCTCCAATGTTGAATGAATTGATGGCATGAAAAACAGAAATTTCCTAAGAAGTGCGAGACTCAAGCGTTTTGGCTAACGCCTATAAGTTTAATGCCTGAATCAGTTTTTGCCATGCGCGGTGAGGAAAAAAGAGCAAGCATGCCGCACGGGGGTGCTTGGGTTTGAAAGCATGAATGGACAATCCGGATGGATGACGCCGAATCTGGCAGTGGGATTATATTTAGGGAAAAGCATACGGTTTTGTCTTTTGCGTTTCTGCATGAACTTAAACGACACTCCATCCGCGAATCGGCTTCACATCGGTTTCTTCGGCCGCCGCAACGCCGGCAAATCCAGCGTGGTGAACGCGGTGACAGGGCAGGAGATGTCAGTGGTCTCGGAGACCAAGGGCACCACAACCGATCCGGTGTCCAAGTCCATGGAGCTTCTTCCGTTGGGGCCGGTGGTCATTCTGGACACCCCTGGATATGACGACGAGGGCGCGCTGGGCGCACTGCGCGTGCGGCGCGCACGGCAGACGCTCAACCGCGCGGACTTGGCGGTGCTGGTGGTGGACGCCACCAAGGGCGTCGGCGGTTGCGAAGAGGAGCTTCTGGCGCTTTTCCGGAAGAAGTCCATCCCATATCTCATCGCCTGGAACAAATGCGACTTGGCCGCGGCGAGGCCATTGCCGACGGAGGTCCCCGCGGTCGCGGTAAGCGCACTCACGGGCGCGGGCATCCAGGAGCTTCGCGAGCGCCTGGCGCGGTTGCGTCCGGCGGGCGAAGAACGCCGTCTGCTGGCGGATTTGGTTCGTCCGTGCGACCTGGTGGTGCTGGTGATTCCCATTGACGAGTCCGCGCCCAAAGGCCGTCTCATCCTGCCGCAGCAGCAGGCGCTGCGCGACCTTTTGGACGCCGGCGCCATCGGGGTGGCCACCCGCGAGACCGAACTGGCCGCGACGCTGAAGGCGTTGGGCCGCCGGCCCGCGATGGTG
>JAFYIW010000216.1 GCA_017538465.1 Victivallales bacterium | reverse complement strand
GACATTCAAACCCACTGGCTGAAACACCATCCGAGTAGGAAATGAAGGGTTTGGCACCCGCGCCTCTGGCGCGATGCCATGCCATCCAAAAACACCGAGCCACCCATGCCCGAACTCCGCCTAGGCGATCAACCCACCCCGCGCGAAGCCGCCATCCTCCCCGTGGTCATCGTGCTGGACCGCCTGCGCAGCGCCTACAACACCGGCAACATCTTCCGGCTGGCCGACGCCGTGCAGGCGGAGGCCATCTACGCCTGCGGATACACCCCCTTCCCCCCGCATGACCGCCTCGCCAAGACCGCCATGGGATGCGACCAGTTCGTGCCCTGCCGGCACTTCGACGACGCCGCGACCGCAATGGCCGACCTCCGAGAACGCGGCTACACGCTCTACGCAGTGGACACCGTGGTCGGCGCGCAATGCTACTCGGATTGCCACTTTCACTTCCCCTGCGCCTTCGTCTTCGGCAACGAGGCCCTTGGCATCTCCTCAGAGGCGCTCGCGCTCTGCGACGGATATGTACAGCTCCCCGCCGTCGGACGCAAGAACTCCATCAATGTCGGCAACTGCGCCGCCGTCATCCTCTTCGAGGCGCTGCGGCGGTTTAGAATCTCATAACTTGTTTTAAATAAACAACTTATAAATTATAACCAATGTTCAATGCAATCATCATCTTCTTCCTCTGGCTTTGCGCCCAGATCGCGGTGCGAATCCGCTACCGCGTGAAACTGGTGGGACTGGACGAAATCATCCAGAAGCATGGCCGCAAAGGCCTGCTCTTCTGCCCCAACCACCCCGCGCTGATCGACCCGCTGATCATGACCACGATGCTCTGGCGGCGTTTCCACCCGCGCGCCCTGGTCATCGAGAAGCAAATCAAAGAGCCGCCGCTCAAGCATATCTGGAAACGCATCCGGCTGCTGCCGTTGCCGGACATCGGCGCGACCGGCATGAAGGGCCACGACATGCTCAAGGAGCAGATCGGACGCTGCGTCGAAGCCCTCAAGGCGGGCGACAATCTCCTCTTCTATCCCGCCGGGCGCATCTACCGCTCCTGCCGGGAGAGCCTTCGCGGCAATGGCGGGCTGGCGGCCATCCTCCAGGAATATCCCGAGGCGAAACTGGTGCTGGTGCGCACCACCGGCCTCTGGGGAAGCGATTTCGGCCGCGCCAAGGGCTACCAGACGCCGTTGGGAAAGACCATGCTCGCCCACCTCAAGCACGTGCTTCTCGGCGGACTCTTCTTCATGCCGCGACGCCATGTCACCATCGAATTCGTCGAGAAGCCCGCGGATTTCCCCGCGCCGGACGACAAGCGCGTCCTGAACCGCTATCTGGAGGACTTCTACAACCAGGCCATGCGACAGAACACCTACGTGCCATACACCTGGCGGGAGGAACCCGCGAGGCTGCTCCCCGAGGCGGAGTGGTACAACGTTCCGGAGGACACCACGCAGGTGCCGGACGACATCCGCCAAAAGGTCAAGGGGCGTCTCCACGAACTCACCGGCAAGCGGTTCATCCGGGACACCGACACCATGGTCACGGACCTGGCGCTCTCCGAGGAGCAAATCCTGTCGATGCATGCCTGGCTGCAGCGGGAATTCCGGCGTCCGATGCCCGCCCCCGCCAAATTGCGCACCGTGGCCAGCATGATGATCGCCGCCGCCGGCATTGAGGGAGAAGAGCCTTTCGCGCCCATTCCGCCCGCCTGGTTCCGCAAGGTCAAGAGGATGAAGACCTCCCATGCCAAATCCCTGCCGGTGGCCTTTCTGCACGCGGCGCGGCGGCACTCCGGATATCCGATGTGCGCCGACCAGGAGTCCGGCGTCTTCACCGGCCGCCGCATGATTCAGCAGGTCGTGGACTTCTACCCGACCATCAAGCGTTTTCCTGGCAAGCACATCGCCCTGATGCTTCGGCCTTCCGTCAAGGCCCTGCTCACCTACCTGGCCTGCGCCTTTGCCGGAAAAATCCCCGTGATGCTCAACTGGCGGCTCGGCAACGCCGGCATGAAGGCCAGCATAGAGCAGACGAACGTCCACCACATCCTCACCACGGAAAAACACGTCAATTCCCTCAAGGCACAGGGCGTGGACTTCAGCGGCATCGCCCAGAAATTCGTCGATGTGGAGAAATTGCTGGAGGAAAGCTCGCGTGTTCACCGCTTCTGGTCGCGCGTCTCCAGCCATTTCGGCGGAGTCATCATCCGCTACCGCGCCCTTATGGTGCCCAAGGAAGTCGCCATCTACTTCGTGCCTTCCCCCGCCGATGGCACCCCGCATCCAGTGACCTTGAGGCAGCGCTCCATAACCCATGACATCCGGGACATCCTCAGCCAGGCCTCCATCACGACCAATGGATGCGTGCTGGCGATGCAGCCGCTCCATCAACTCTCCGGACTGCTCACCAACCTGTTTCTGCCCTGCATCTCAAATCTTCGGGTGGTCTTCCATCCGAATCCCGATGACGCCCCAATGCTCGCCCGCGTCGTCGCAGGCTATGCCGTGACTCACCTGTTCGGCTCGCCGGCCTATATCAATGGCATTCTCCAAGCCGGCACATCCGACCAGCTGCACTCCATCCAGGCGGTGCTGTGCAACGCCGACGCCTGCCCCCCGTCCACGCTGGAGCTTCTTCACGTGAAGATCCCCCACGCCACCGCCGTCGCCATCCAGACCATCGGCATGGGGCAATAATTATTCGTGTGAATCTTCGCCAAGGCCGTGGGAGGGACGCGCTTCTGCCTTCGTCCCTCTCACCTCTCACCTCTCACCTTCCTGGCGAGACCAGAGACCAGAGACCAGAACTTTAGCCTCTAGCCTCTAGCCTCTCACCTTCCTGGCGAGACCAGAGACCAGAGACCAGAGACCAGAACTTTAACCTTTAGCCTCTAACCTCTAACCTTTACTAGGAACTCCCACTCCACTGCGGCGGTGGCGGTCAGTCCGTTGACATCGGTGAAGACGACCTTGCCGGGCCGGAAGTCCGCTGTGGCGACTTTGGTGAAGCCGGCTGGAATTGCGGTCACGCCCTGGATGAGCCGGACGCTCGTTGGCTCGTCCGCATGGAACTCGCCGCAGGTCTTCCAGCCTTTGCGAGTCAGCGCATTCTCCTCGATGGAGGGCTTCCATCCGTCCGCGAAGTAGCTGCAAGTCTCCTCGATGGCGAAGTTGCTGGAGACGCCGTTCCAGGGCTCCTCGTAGCGTCCTGAGTTGGCGACCCAGATGGTGGTTGAGGGCAGCTCGGCGGCATTCTTGAGCGAATAGAAGAGATATCCCGCCGTCGCGTATGAGGCAGCCGCCCAGGCGGGCGTGGCGGCGGGTTTCTTCAGCAACGCGAAGAGGTCGGTGTAGCCGACCGGCGAGGGGTAGACGCTGTAGTCCCAGGTGGCGGGCTTCTTGAAGAGCGTGGGCAACGCCTCCAGGCTGGAGAACTCCTCGCCGGAGGCCAGGAACTGGTATTCCCAGTTGGCGGGGTCGGAGAAGATGCCCGTGGGCGTCATCCCCAGGTCGAAGCGCCCGACGGAGAAATACATCCTCTCCGACGCGGACGGCATCTTGAGAATGGCATGATGACCGTACGGCATTCGTCCGTCAAGTCCGCCGACGGTATGCCGGAGATACAGTGCGCTCTGGCCATCCCTCAGCTCGATGCGTTTGGTGACTTTCGTGGGCAGAACTTGTCCCTCCTGCTCGAACTCGAAGACCGTGGAGTTTCCCTCGCGACGGGACTCCGCCAATTTCCATGTCTGCGCGGCGGTCTCGCCGTGGCACTGGTATTGATGGCCATCCACCGCCTCGGCATTGCCGCCGAAGGGCAGGCAGAAGAACTCCCCGCGAAGATACTGCAATAGCGGAATGGACGAGAGGTCGGGCCTGCGCTCCTGCCAGGGACTCAGATAGAAGGGCTGCACATTGACGCCGTTCTCCAGACGGAAATTCCCCGGCGCATGCTGCCCGCCCTGCTCCGTGAGGAACAGCTCCACATTCGTGCCCCGCAGCCACCAGCCGGCGGCGCCCAGATTCTCAGCCCGACACAGACTCTCGTTCATCGTGATTTCCCCCCTTGTCTTATTTGAGACGCTGCCAGGTGGTTTGATTGAAGAGCACGTCGCTGTTCGGATCAAAACTGGCCGTGCTCGCGTCTGGACTGTTGAAGTCGGAGTTGTGGTAGATGATCTCGTTTTCACTGTTGATCCAGGCGCAATCATAGCGGTTGTCGAGGAACATCTGCTCACCAGTATTGGGATTGGACACCGTGTCAACATCGCGGATATATTCCGACCACTGGTCGCGTACCCTGTCCTGGGTGCTGGAAATCGAGGCGGCCAGCTCCAGCTGTTCATCGCGGATTTCGTTCTGGACCCGAATCCAATTCGCCATCCGCTGAACGGAAATCCGGTTAATCGCCGCCACGAAATGGGGGTTCATCTGGACTGCCTTCACTATCTTCACCAGACGCTTCTGCGTGTCCTTCACCAACTTCGGCGGACAGCTGAACGACATCGGAGAGAGCAGTTCGACCAAGGTGGCGTAGTCCATCCCCGGGCGGTTTTCCATCGCCAGCATCGGCAGCAGCAGAACGGCCGCCCATTTCCTGCCGCCACGCCGTCCCTCATAGCGGATGACGAGCTCCGTGTACATGAAATTGGTAGGCTGAATGCCATGTTCGCGCGCCATCCGAAGCCGCGACTCGATCAGGCTCTGCTCCGGTTCGCGCGGCTGGAAATGCGCCTCCACCAGGCGGAGACGGGTCAGATGATGATCCCGCTGCACATCTGGCAG
>JAFYIW010000215.1 GCA_017538465.1 Victivallales bacterium | reverse complement strand
AACCTCTAACCTCTAACCTAAAATGTACGTTGGTCGAATCGTTGCCGTTGGGCGTACCCCTCAGGGATTTGGCGCCGCTCTTTATCGCGTTTCCTCGCGGTCTTTCCCGAATCGCATGTCGGTGCAGTTGAAAGACTCCATCGCCATCGTGCCGAAGCCGGGCTTTGAGACGGATATCCAGAAGAACCCCTATATCGCCTACAACTGTCTACGCTTTGCCCGGGGGCTGGCGATTGTCTCCAATGGCTCACAGACCGATCCTGTCACCGAAAAGATTGCCACGGGCATGGCGCCGCGTGATGCGTTGGCCTCTGTAATGCTGGCCATGGACTATGAACATGACAGCCTGGACACCCCGCGCATCACCGGCGTGGTGACGCCGGATGGAGCGCAAGGCTGGCTGGCCATCGTGCGCAAGGACGCCTTGATTGTGCGCGAGTTTGCCCTGAAGCCAGGCGAGTGCTTCTACGTCTGCACATACGAGCGCAATGTCCCCGGACCAGAACAGCGGTGCGGTGCCTTGGTGGCTGAAAATCCAGAGGACGCCTGCGACTACATTTTGGGTGGCGGTGGCGTTTTCGCGGATTTTGAACGTCCCATTTCGGCCGCCTGCGCCGTCGCCACGGCGGATGGCTCGTTCCGCACGGCATTTAAGTGAGTCGAAAGTCGAAAGTTTGCGCTTGGGATTTTAGAACAGCGTTCCCCTTGCCCCGGTTTCTGATGTCAAATCAACCTCTCAATATCCTTTTCCTGAACGGTCCCAATCTTCAGCTGCTGGGGATGCGGGAGCCCGGCATCTACGGCACGGAGACCCTCGCCACTATTGAACGGCGTTGCCAGAAGGTGGCGCGGGACCTCGGCGTCGTCTTGGAGTGCCGCCAGAGCAATCATGAGGGCGTGCTGGTGGACTGGATTGACGAAATGCCAGGCAAGTTCGACGGGCTGGTCATTAATCCAGGCGCCTACACTCACACCAGCGTGGCGTTGCGGGATGCGGTGGCGGCCATCCGGCTGCCGGTGGTTGAGGTGCACATCAGCAACATCTTCCAGCGGGAGGATTACCGTCACCACAGCTATCTCTCCGAAGTCGCCTGGGCGGTGTTGGCCGGCATGGGCAGCGAGGGCTACGAATGGGGATTGCGCGCTTTGGTGCGCAAATTGCAACAATCTACATCCGAAGAATAGCAAGATGGAACTCAAATCCATTAGTCGGTTGGCCGAACTGATGGCCAAACATGGTCTCTCGGAATTGGAAATCAAGGAAAACGACACCGCCATCCGGCTGTGCCGGCCGGTGCATGGCATGGCTGGGGGGGCGGCGGTAGTTGAGGAAATGCCCGCCGGGGATTTTCCTGCGGAGACAGCTGAAACGGAGGCGTCCGAGACGGCACCGGCCGAAGATGTACGCTATATCACCGCGCCGATGCTGGGGACCTTTTTCAGCGCGGCGACGCCGGAGGCTTCTGCGCTTGTGTCCGAGGGGGATGTCGTCACGCCGGAGACCGTGGTCTGCATCATTGAGGCGATGAAGGTCATGAATGAAATCAAGGCGGAGACCTCCGGCACCATAACGAAGATCCTGGTGCCGAATGGCAGCCCGGTGGAATTCGGGCAGAAGCTATTTGAGATTCGCTAGTTTCAGACGTCATGGACGGCAAACCCGAGAAAATTCTCATCGCGAACCGTGGCGAGATTGCCCTGCGGGTGATTCGCGCATGCCGGGAGTTGCAGCTCCCCAACCTGATTGTCTTTTCGGAGGCGGATCGCAATTCGCTGCCGACACGTCTGGCGGACGAGGCGATCTGCATTGGCGGGGCGTCGCCAACGGAAAGCTATCTCAAGCCGGATCGCATCATCGCCGCCGCAGAGCTTACTGGTGCGACGGCAATTCACCCAGGCTATGGGTTCCTTTCGGAGAATCCGCATTTCGCGGAAGCATGCGAGGCCTGCCATCTGACCTTCATTGGTCCCAGTTCCCATGCCATTGCCATCCTGGGGGATAAAGTGGGCGCACGCAATGCCATGAAGGAGGCGGGTGTGCCGGTGACTCCTGGCTCTGACGAGGTGCTGGGCGATATCCCCGCCGCCCTGGAGCAGGCCGAGGAAATCGGCTACCCCGTAATGCTTAAGGCCAGCGCGGGCGGGGGCGGCAAGGGGATGCGGGTGGTGATGGACGCCAATCAGCTTCCCGCGGCCTTCCATACCGCCTCGGCGGAGGCACGGATGGCATTCGGGAATGACAGCCTCTATCTGGAGAAGTTCCTGGTGGAACCACGCCACGTCGAGATTCAGTTGCTGGCGGATCGCCAAGGCAAGGTCCTGACCTTTGGCGACCGGGATTGCAGTCTGCAACGCAACCATCAGAAAATGATCGAGGAGAGTCCATGTCCAGGCTTGCCGGATGAAGTGCGCAAGCAGATGTGCGAGACCGCCGTCAAGGCCGCCCAGGCGGTGGGGTATGTCGGAGTGGGCACTGTGGAATTCCTCTATGAGCCGACGACCAGGGAGTTCTATTTCATGGAGATGAACACCCGCCTTCAGGTCGAGCATCCGGTTACCGAGATGGTCACGGGGCGCGATTTGGTCCGCGCCCAAATCGAGGTCGCGCTGGGCAATAATCTGCGGTGGAGGCAATCTGAAATTCGTCCGCTGGGACACGCCATGGAGATCCGTGTCAATGCCGAGAATCCCGACCGCGGTTTCATGCCTTGTCCAGGGACGGTGAAGTTCTACCAGCCACCAGGCGGCCCAGGCGTGCGGGTGGATTCGCATCTCTATGACGGTTATGTCATCCCGCCTTACTATGACAGCCTGCTGGCCAAAATCATCGTCCATGACGAGACGCGGGAATTGACCCGACAGAAGGCGATGGAGGCGTTGCGAGAACTCGCCATCGAGGGAGTGCCCACCACGGCGCACTTTTCCCGTGAGCTGCTTGCCTCGCCGGAATTCGCCAGTGGCGAATATCATACGGGGACCCTGGAGGAGCTGTTGCGCAGACGCAATCTCCCCGCCGAGGTCAATCCTTGAAGGAGTGGTGCCGGAAAAGGCTGTCTCGTAAAGGCCCGGAATGCCCTTTCCGGTCGGATATGCTTCTGGCGGAACTCGGGCGGGTTATTTTCATGTTTTTGGACGAGAATCTTTCCATTTCGCCATTCTCAATGGAAAATGGCGGTATATTAGTGCCGTTTCATGACACTTTGCAGAGATGCTGTGAATTTTAACCAGATGAAATAAGGGAGGATTCCGCGATGGAGAAAGAACAGGAAATTGAGATGACCACTCCGCCCGTCACCACGCCTGTCAAACCAAACAAGCAAGGAGAGCTGATTCTCAACGAGGAACGCGCGAATGATGACGGCGAAATTCGCGTGTCCCCCAACGTGATCGCCAAAATCGCGCGGCGGACGACTCTGGCTGTCGAAGGGGTGGCCCGTTTTTGCCCCAAGGGCTTCTCTGACCTGAAAAACATCTTCAGCACGCGTTCCTACGACAGCAGCATGGACATCAGCTTCGAGGATGGCCTGGTGAACATCACGCTGTCGATTCTTTGCTATTTCGGCGCGAAGATTCGTGATGTCTGCAAAGAGATTCAGACGCGTGTCCGTGAGCAGGTCGAGCAGCAGAGCGGCGCCAAAGTCGGTATTATCACGGTGCAGGTGAAGGATTTGCTGGATCCTGAGGAAGAGGTGCCGGAGGATGACGAGCTGGAAGAGGATGCCGAGGATAAGGAGGTTGACGCATAGACGGCATAGTCTGCAGATCTGATCAGGGAAGAGTCTTCAAACCAAAGGAGTAGCCCAATGTTTTCAAAAATCGTGGATCATCTGAAGAATGGAGAATTTCAGTTGGGAATGCTGTGGGCGGTGATACTGCTGCTGGTCGCCTATGGAATTGTGAAGGTGATTCTGCTTGTCCGTAAAAGCTGCGGCAAGATCATCATCAAGGACGAAGGGGGAAATTTCGTCATTACCCGTTCGGCATTCCGCAATTTCCTGTCGGGCGTCTTCAAGGATGTTCCGGGCGTTGACTTGAACAATGTCCAGATGACGAAATGGAAAGGAGAACAAATCAAGGTGGATTTGTATCTGGATGCGGAACCGGATGCGGATGTCATTAAGCTCCGTGATTCGCTGCGCAATGTGGTGCTGAGAGAAACCGCTGAAAAACTTGGCATTTCTTCACAAATCGGCGAGTTGAATCTGGTGATCAAGAGCCTTCCGCCTTCCGACGAACTGAAGAATTAACGTATATAACTCGTTTATATACAAAATGATGTTGTAAAAGCCGCTCGGGGTTGGCCGGAGCGGCTTTTTTGATGATGGACATTGCGCTTGGTGAAAAATGTCCGTTTTTGTCAAGAATTTTCTTGACATGGCTTGCAAAATGCCAAAGATGGGTTATTTTTATGGATGTTTTGTAGAAATGTCTGTTCATTGTAGTCCATTTCTGGGCATAGTCATCGGCGGATGCTTGGATTCCTGAGGGCGAGGCGTTTCGTTCCCCGCGACGTTTCAGTCGAGTCTCTGGTTGTCTAGGGCGTGGAATTTGAGTTACTCCGATGGCGGATTCTGTCACCCCCCTCTAGGAGCAAGGACCTGTATGATTCTGACTTTAAAAGAATTGGCCGAGTATTTGCGCGTCAATGAGCGTACCATCATGCGTATGAAGGATCAGGGGAAGATTGAAGGCGTGAAGATTGGTGGCCAGTGGCGCTTCAACGGCAGTGAGATAGACAAGCTGTTCTTCCCTCAGAATGGCGCTGAGGTCGCGAAGGAGGTCGAGAAGGAGGAACCGATGTCCGTGCTGAGTCGTCCGAGCATCGGCATTCCGTTGAGCCGTGTGATGCACGAGAACCGCATTCTGCTGAACTTGGCGGCGACCGACCGTGACAGCCTGATTGATGAGATGACGGCCGCTCGTCTGATGTATGGACTGGTTTTGGATGTCTCCGATTTACGGCTGAAGTGCAAGCAGCGCGAGGCGGTTCTTTCGACGGCAATTGGCGAAGGCATCGCGATTCCGCATCCCCGTGACCCGATTCCGACTCTGCGTTCCAGCGCCGCGGTGATTTATGGCTATTCTCATGATGGCATCAACTACGATGCTCCCGATGGCAAGCCCGTGCATCACTTCTTCCTGGTGTGCAGTCAGAACATTGAGCTACATCTGCATCTGATGGGGTGCATGGCGCGTCTGCTCAAGGATCAGGAGTTCGTGAAGGCATTGCCGAAGTGCAGCCAGAATGCCGATGTGATTAAGCTGGTGATGAAGCACGAACGCGCCGAGTTCGCGCCGGCGAGCCATTAATTTCCATTGTCGAGACTGTTGCGCCGCCGGAGGCAGTAGGCTTTCGGCGGCGTTTTTGGTTTCTGGAAGGTTCTTTTGGATATTGACGAACTCCCATCTGAAAAGCCATTGGAGGTCACCCGCTGGCATCTGTCCATCGCCTACGACGGCACGGCCTTCTATGGCTGGCAGGTGCAGCCGGACCACCGCACGGTGCAGGGCGAACTTCTGCGGCGGCTCCGGCTGATGCTACGCGCCCCGGACCTGCGCATCTATGGCTCCAGCCGCACGGATTCCGGAGTGCACGCGCTGGATCAGCAGGTCTCCTTCGAGGTGGTGATGCCGGAGGACATCCCTCCTCACGAGATGGCACGACGGCTGGACCGCTGGCTGCCGGATGACATCCTGCTCAAGTCGGCGCGTGTCTGCGACGCGCCGTTCAACGCCCGCTACGACAACTGCGGGAAGGCCTACACCTACTGCATCTCTCCAGGCATCAAGGCGCATCCGCTCTACACGCGCTTCTTCTGGAAGGCCCCCCACGAACTGGATGTGGAGGCGATGCGCATTGCCGCGAAACTGCTGGAGGGCGAACACGACTTCGCCTCGTTCGCGGTGAATCCCGGCAAGGTGATCGAGTGCACGGTACGCAATCTCCGACGGCTGGAGGTGCTCACGCCAGGCGACGGTATGGTCTATGTGAATGCGGTGGGGGATAGTTTTCTATATAAGATGGTGCGCAGCCTGGTGGGCTATCTGGTGCATGTGGGGCAGGGCTATGCCAAACCCGAGGAAGCCGCACGCGTGCTGGCCGGAAAGGATCGCAGCCTGGCGGCGGATTCCGCCCCCGCTCAGGGGCTCTTCCTCGCGAAGGTCTTCTTCTCCCCCGACGAATGGCAGACCTATCAGCCCATCATCCCGCCCTTTGACTGGAATAAGGTCAGAGGTTAGAGGTCAGAGGTGAGAGGTTAAAGGTTAAAGGTTAAAGGTTAAAGGTTAAAGGTTAAAGTTCTGGTCTCAGGTCCTGCCAGTCTGGTCTCAGGACTCAGGTCTCAGGTCCTGCCAGTCTGGTCTCAGGTCCTGCCAGTCAGGTCTCAGGACTTGTAAGTTATGCCTTGAGCCGAAGCAAGGCGACGGCGAGAATGGTTCTCCTCCATACTCGTCGGAGCCGGCGCATGGCTTCGGCGCGTTTCTTTTTGCTTCTTTTTCTTTTTTGCGGCTGGCCTCCGCCAGATCCGTTT
>JAFYIW010000214.1 GCA_017538465.1 Victivallales bacterium | reverse complement strand
GAGTTCATCCTGTCGAGCCTGCCCGCGAAGCAATACCCGCGCAAGGCACTTGACTATATATGGAAGAAGTTGTTACTAAACCAATTCCATGATATTTTGCCAGGCTCATCCATCGTCCGGGTGTATCAAGTCACCGAGAAGGAGCACGCCGAGTGCCTCGCCCAGGCCGCCGAACTGGTGGCCGACGCCGGCAAGAAACTCCTCAAGCAGGACGCAGACGCGGTGACCTTCGTGAACACCATCTCCGCCGACTACACCCGCCCCGTCGAGCTGCCCGCCTCCTGGGCGAAGGCCAAGGTCACGATGGATGGCAAGGCCGTGCCCACGCAGGTCGAGAAGGACGGCCGTGTGTTCGCCCTGGCCACCCTGCCCGCCTCCTCTTGGACCACCCTGAAACGCACCGCCGCCAAGACCGCGCCTACCGCCAAGGCGGATGCCAAGCTGGTGCTGGAGAATGACGTCGTGCGCTATGAGTTCAGTCAAGACGGGCGCATCCTCTCCGCGAAATGCGCGAAGACTGGCATTTCGCTGCTCTCGGGCGAAGGCAACGTCCTGAATCTCTACGCGGACTTCCCGACCACCTACGACGCCTGGGACGTCGAGGTCTGGCTCCAGAAGGAATATATCGAGAGCGCCCGCAGCACCGCGAAGGCGGTGCGCGAGACTGGCGCGGTGCGTTCGACGCTGCGCTTCAAGCTGGCCATCGGCAACTCCACCATCGAGCAGGAGGTCTCCCTGGCCCCCGGCTCCTCGCGCCTGGAGTTCCACACCGTCGTGGACTGGCACGAAGAGCGCAAGATGCTCCGCGTGGTCTTCCCGACACCCGTCCAGACCAGCGAAGCCACCTACGACATCCAATACGGCTACCTCAAGCGCCCCACCCACGCCAACACCAGCTGGGACGCCGCGAAGTTCGAGTGCTGCGGTCAGCGCTACGTGGACCTCTCCGACACGCAGAACGGCATCGCCCTGCTCAACGACTGCAAATACGGCCACCGCATCCAAGGTTCGACCATCGAGCTGGGACTGCTCCGCGCCCCGAAGTTCCCCGACTACCACGCCGACCAGGGCCGCCAGGAGTTCACCTACGCGTTGCTGCCCCATAAAGGCGTTCTCGTGGACTCCAATGTCGGCACCCAGGCCGCACAGCTCAACCGCGAGCCTTGGCGCTTTGACGGACTGGCGGGCGCCATCGAGGCCCCGGTCAGCGTGACCGGCAAGGGCGTCTCGCTGGAAGTGCTCAAGCGGGCGGAGAAATCCGACGCGCTGGTCGTGCGCATCGTCGAGACTCTCGGACAGCACTCCTTTGGCACGCTTAAGCTCGCCAAGTCCGCCAAACTCAAGAAGGTCACCGTGACCAACGCCATCGAGTGGACCGACGAAGGCGAACTCAAGCCTAGCAAGGACGGCGCCTACGCGCTCGCCCTCAAGCCCTTCCAAATCCTGACGCTGAAACTCCAGTAGAGCATATAACTGGGGTTTCCCATACGCAACATCTGGCTGATCAAAAGACCAGCCAGATGTTATTGTCTATATGGACCTGCATTTTTCGCAATTGCCTACAGGCATCGAGTGGTCGGACTGGCACTGGCAGCTCGCCCACGCGGCTCACGACTTTGCGACAGTCGCCCAATATCTCGGTGTGTCCAAAGAGCAATTCGCAGAGGCCTATGCATCCGCAGAACGCTATCCCCTGCTGGTCACGCCATACTATTTGAGTCTTGCCCATAGTGCAGAAACCACCGATCCGATTCTCCGGCAATGCCTTCCCACACAGACCGAGACAAACGACCGTGAGCAGTATGGAGGTCAACCCGATGCGCTGGCCGAGGAAACGCACTCGCCAGTCCCCAGACTCTTTCAGCGCTATCCCGACCGCGTGGTCTTCAACACCGGCAATCTCTGTGCAGTCCACTGCCGGCACTGCCTGCGAAAGCGTGACTGGGGAAAATGCCTCCCGCCGCCCACCGACACCGAACTGGACGCCATCTGCGACTATCTCGCCGCGCATCCGGCAATCCGTGAAGTGCTGGTCTCCGGTGGCGACCCGCTAATGCTTCCAGAGGAATGCCTCCAACGCATCGTGGAGCGGCTCTCGGCCGTGCCCTCCATTGAGATGCTCCGCTTCGGTTCGCGTGTGCCGTGCGTCCTGCCCCAGCGTGTCACTCCGCGACTGGCTGCCATCCTCGCCAGCGGCAAGCCCGCCTGGCTGGCAACGCATTTCAACCATCCGTGGGAACTCACCAAAGAGGCCTCCGAAGCCGCGCGAATTCTTCATCATGCAGGACTATCGCTGGTCAACCAGAGCGTGCTGCTCAAAGGCGTCAACGATGATGCCGAAACCCTTGCCGCACTCTTCACCGGCCTGCTGAAAATCCATATCAAGCCATATTATCTCTTCCACGGCGATCCCATTCAGGGTACGATGCACTTCCGCACGGGGATCCAGAAGGGCCTGGACATCATGAACCGCCTCCGGGGACGCATCTCCGGAATGGCACTGCCCGCCTTCGCCTTCGACCTGCCAGGCGGTG
>JAFYIW010000030.1 GCA_017538465.1 Victivallales bacterium | reverse complement strand
ACCGGGATTTTCTGGATTCCGACGTCTGCCGCGGCATTCGTCTGGAGCTGGAGTTTCTGAAACCCGAGATTCAGATGCAGAAGAAGCGCATCGTCTCGACGGTGGTGGTCTTCGGGAGTGCGCGGCTACGTCCGACCGAACAGGCCACCAGGCAGCTTGAGGAGGCGCGTCAGGCCTTGAAAGCGGCCCCCATGGATGCGGGCAGACAACTCGCCGTACGCCAGGCGGAGCGGCTGCTAGCCAACAGCAAATATTACGACATCGCCCGTGACTTCGCCAAAAAGGTGACGGTTTTCGACAAGAACCAGAAGGACGGACATCAGTTTGTGGTAGTTACCGGCGGGGGGCCGGGCATTATGGAAGCCGGCAACCGCGGCGCCGCCGACATGGGGGGGATATCCATTGGCCTGAACATCTCCCTGCCCCATGAACAGGTTCCCAACCGTTTCATCACGAGAGATTTGAGTTTCGCCTTCCATTACTTCTGCATCCGCAAGATGCACTTCCTGAAGATCGCCAAGGCGGTCGCGGCGTTTCCGGGAGGCTTTGGCACAATGGATGAGCTTTTTGAAGTGCTCACCCTGATTCAGACCGGTATCATCAAGCCGATTCCCGTGCTGCTCTTCGGACGCGAATTCTGGGAAAATCTCATCAACTGGCAGAAATTCATCGACGATGGCGTGATTTCCCCGGAGGACCTCAACCTCTTCCACTATTGCGAGACCGCAGAGGACGGCTGGAAAGTCATCCAGAATTTCTACAAACTGCGCGAATGAGCATGAACGCGACAGTGCTGGGCGAGCGTCTGCGGTCGGGCGGTGTGGAAAATGCCGCCCAGGAGGCGCATTGGATGCTCGCGCTAGCGAAGCGTAAGGGCGGCGATGCGGCGACGGCGGACGCATGGCTGGAGGAGTGGGTCAGGCGTCGCATTGCGGGCGAGCCATTCCAGTACATCGTCGGCTCGGTGGAATTCTACAATATTGAGCTGACCGTTGGCCCTGGGGTGCTAATTCCTCGTCCCGAAACCGAACTGCTTGTGGAGCATGCGCTGGAAGTGCTAGACGGGCAGCCAGCTGGTACAGCTGTCTTGGATTTGTGTACGGGGTCCGGAGCCATTCCTTTGGCGATGGCGCATGAACGGCCAGAATTGGACTACACTGGCATCGACCTTTCGCCGGAGGCTCTGCAGTGGGCAGAAAAGAATTTCGCAAGGCTTCAGCCGCCCCGATGCCGTTTTCTCCGGGGCGACCTCTTCGCTCCACTCGGCCAGCCGCAACCCCGCTTCCGTCTGATCACCGCCAATCCACCGTATGTCTCCCCAATCGAGTACCGACAACTACCCGCCGTAGTCAAGAATTACGAACCACGAATGGCCTTGGAAGCACAGGAGGATGGATTGGCTTTGGCAAAGCGCATCGCCGACGAAGCCCGAAAGTTTCTGGTTCCCGGTGGCTGGCTGCTTATGGAGATTGGCGAGACACAGGGGGGACGAATGCGGGGATGGCTTCAATCCCTGGGCTATTCATCGGTGGAAATCCTTCGCGACTTGGCTGGACGAGACCGCATTGCACAAGCACAAAAGGAGAAATAACGGAGACGTTTCTCCTTTTCCATAGTGGGTGGGCCCGCCCCCTCCAGCCACCATGGAAA
Organism: Victivallales bacterium; assembly: GCA_017538465.1. GTDB lineage: Bacteria > Verrucomicrobiota > Lentisphaeria > Oligosphaerales > Oligosphaeraceae > RGIG1601. The sequence continues at coordinate 15,304 of JAFYIW010000030.1, read as the reverse complement.
AATTAATCATCCATTTGAGGATTGCAAATTTTCGTACCCAGACGGACAAGAAATCTAGTTTTTTTTCATCATTTTTGCATGCAACATCTTTTGTTAAAATTACATAAATAAGGAACAATGGACCAGAGGACCAGAGGACCAGAGGACCAGAGGACTGAATGGCTGAAAGGCTGAGTCCCTGAGACCTTGGGAATCAAGATGTTAAACTTTCAACTTTAACTTTTAACCTTTAGACTTTTATGATTAAGCTTGCCTGGCTGGGCTGCGCCCACATTCACACTCCCCATTTCACGGAAATCGTCAAGAACGAGCCTTCGGTAAAGGTCGTCGGCGTTTGGGATCATGATGTCGCGCGGGCCGCGAAGACCGCAGAGAAATTCGGGTCACCCGTCATCCAGGACCTTTCTACAATATGGAAAGATTCCTCAATTACGGCCGTGGTAATCTGTTCCGAGACGAACCGCCATGCGGAGCTGATTCTTCCGGCCGCGCAATCCGGCAAGGACATCTATGCGGAGAAGCCGATTGGCTGCCACGCGGAAGATGCTCGGAAGATGGCGGCGGCAGTGGCACAGTCAGGAGTGCGTTTCCACACTGGCTACTTCCGTCGTGGTCAGGCCATTGACATTTTCCTAAAGAGACTCATCACCGATGGCATTCTGGGCAAGATCACCCGTGTCCGTTATAATAACTGCCATAGCGGTTCTCTTGGCGGATGGTTTGACACCGACTGGCGGTGGATGGCCGACCCCGCCCAGGCAGGCTGCGGAGCCTTCGGCGACTTGGGCACTCATGTGCTGGATATCGTAATGTGGTGGTTCGGTCAACCCGAGATGGTGACTGCCGATGTCGAGGTGGTCACTGGACGTTACGGCGATTGCGATGAAACCGGCGAGGCGATGCTGCGCTTCCCCAACGGCACTCTCGCCACTCTCTCCGCCGCCTGGGTGGACTGCGCATGCCCCGTGACTCTCACGGTCTCCGGCACGGAGGGACACGCCACCGTGATCAACAACCAACTTTTCCTCGCTTGCAAAAAACTCGGTGTCGATGGCTCTAAACCCTGGACAGACCTTCCGGCCGACGAACCTGCGGGATTCCCGCTTTTTCTGGAATGCCTCGCGGGACGTCAAAGCGCGGAAAAACTCGTGAGTGTGCAGGAGGCCGCCGCACGAAACATCGTGATGGATGCCTTGTACGACGCCGCCGCGGCGCACAAATGGATTAAAATATAAATAACTTACTTATTATAAATATTTTAATTTATCTATCAAACCCGGAAGAATCGCCGGGCATTTGCCGTGGCGAGACGCGCCAGTTCCTCCAGGGGGAGCTGGCGCTCTTCGGCGATGCGCCGGGCTATCACGGGGATGTGCCTTGAGGCATTGGGTTGTCCGCGGAAAGGGACTGGCGCCAAATAGGGGGCATCGGTTTCCAGAACCAATCGGTCAAGGGGCACAAGCCGCAGGGTCTCGCGGATGTTCTCGGCCTTCTTGAAAGTGACCATGCCATTGTAGGAGAATATCGTATTGAGTTTCAGCCATTGTTCCAGTTCGGCGGGCCCATCGGCGAAGCTGTGGATTTGGAGGGGGTGGTCTTTCGGAAGATATTTGCCTACCAATTCGTGGCAACGAGGGAAGGCCTCGCGGGAATGGATGACCACTGGAGTGCCGGTTTCGGCAGCCAGCCGCAGCTGGTCAATGAAAGCCTGTTCCTGGAGGGCAGGCGGCGGGGAGTCTTCATAGTGGTTATCCAGCCCGATTTCGCCGATGGCGACAACATGTGGGCATGCGAGCCACGCTCGCAATTGCGGGATGGCAATGGAGGCATCGTAGTCCTGCACCTCCAGCGGATGGATGCCGACGGAGGTATAGATGCCGGCGTGGGTGGCGGCGAGGGCAAGATTCTGAGGGCAGTCCCGCAAGGAGGTGCCCGCCAGCAACAAATACGGCACTTGCGCAACGGCGGCTTCGCCAATTATGGTTTCGGCCTGCTCGTCCGTGCAATCATCTGGAAGATGGGTATGGGTGTCGAAATACAATGGGGAATGGGGAATGGCAGGTTTGGCACCGGTGCCTCCGGCACCGAGGGGAATGGGGAAGTTTCTGCGCAGTGCGGCACAGGCCTTCAGCCTTGCGCTTCGCTCAGCAGACGCGAAGCCAGTTCCACACATTTCACGCAGGGATAGCGGGTGCCGCTCTTGATTTCCCGACAGGTCATGGCCCCTGCCTCAGCCTGGAACTGCGCCAAGATGGCGGCTTGCTTTTCCGGCGGCGCCAAAAGCAATGCGGCATGCAGCGCACCGCAGCGGCCCTCCGGCGCATGGCCGCCGCCACAGGCGGCCAGTTCGGAGACCAGGTCCTCGCGCCCCGCGCCGACAGCGACCGCCTGGGCACAGTTGCAGGGATGGCCAGGCAAGGAAAATGCTTCGACGGCATTCATAGGAAAAATTTACGATTACAGGAGATTGTACCAGCTATGCTAGCCGTGCTAGCCGTGCTAGTTTTTTCCCTCGTCAAATGGGCGCGCTGAGGAGAAGGAGGCCAAATCGTAGTGGATTTCGGCACGAGGCATCGGGAGCCGATCCAGCTTTACCCCGCTCTCCTGGAAAAAGCGCTCGGCCAAGGAGTCGTGGTAGTCGGAGAAAATCACCACTCGGATGATTCCCACGGCGATCAGCGCCTTTGCACAGGCAGTGCATGGCAGATTCGTCACGTAGGCGGTAGCCCCTGCGAGAGCCATGCCATGCCGGGCCGCCTGGCAGATTGCATTCATCTCCGCATGGTTGGTGCGCACGCAGTGATTATCGACCACCAGGCAGCCCGCATCGTAGCAGTGCGGCGTCCCGGGCAGCGAGCCGTTGTAGCCAGTGGAAAGGACGTGGTTGTCCTTCACCAGCACGCACCCGCAATGCATCCGCGGGCAAGTCGCGCGTTCCGAGGCCAGCATCGCCAGCTTCAGGAAATACGTGTCCCAGTCCGGACGCCAAGCGGGAGGCTTCGCCGCCCGATGCTCAATGTGGGGTTCGCCGCTCATAGCCTACTCGAAGATATCCGCCTCGGCATCATCCGGCAATTTCAGGTCGGAGGAAGTCCAGATTTTCTCCTTCAGTTGGGGATCGGCCTGCATGGAGCGGTCTTGAAGACGTTCCAGGTAACGCCGCATCTGCTTGTCGAGTTTCTCCGCGGCGGAAGTGATTGCCGTCGGCACGCTGTCCGCGATGGCGGAGGCATTCAGCGAAGTGTTTTTCCCCGTGAGAGTGGCCTCGGCCTTGGCCTGGCCGTGTTCGGCGGAGATAACCAGGCGAAGACTATTGAGTTTCACGTAGTCCTGCGCAAACTGGTCCGCCAGTTTTTGCGCCAGAACACGGTCAGTGTCTTCAATTTCAAGATGTTTACCTGAGAGGATGAGTTCCATGAAATACCTCCTGGTTTAGGCTGAGACGGAATCGGGAGTTCCGCAGACGGGCCGTCCCACCCGGCTACGGAGGCGAAAGCTTACGGATTGAAACTGGGGCCAAGATAGACCTTGCGGGCATTCTCGTCATTGACCAGCCCTTCGCCCGTTCCTGAAAAGACAATCTTGCCCGCGCAAATGAGATACGCGCGATCCACGATCGCCAGCGTCTCTCGGACATTGTGGTCGGTGATGAGGATGCCGAGTCCCCGGTCACGTAGCATCGCGATGATCTTCTGGACCTCGAAGACATTCATGGGGTCCACACCTCCGAATGGCTCGTCCAGCATGATGAAATCAGGGGAAGTCGCCAAGGCGCGGGTGATTTCGAGGCGTCGGCGTTCACCGCCGGAGAGCGTGAGCGCCTTCTGGTCGGCCAGATGCGCCAATTGGAGTTCATTGAGCAGTTCCTCCAGGCGAGCGCGACGCTGTGCGGAAGTCAAATCCAGCGTCTCCAGTACCGCCAGGACATTCTCCTTGACCGTCAGTTTGCGGAAAATGGACGGCTCCTGCGCAAGATACCCCATTCCCAGGCGGGCCCGCCGATACATTGGCAGCCGCGAGACATCCTCTCCCCGGAATGAGATGGAGCCGGCATCGGGGGCAATCATTCCGACAATCATGTAGAATGACGTGGTTTTTCCGGCGCCATTCGGTCCCAGCAGCCCGACCACCTCTCCGGCATTCACGACCAGGGAGACATCATTCACCACGCAGCGTCCGCCATAGACCTTGCGTAATCCGCTGGCTCGCAGCAGCTCGTTAGATTGGCTAGGCGAGGAGTCTTTCATCGTTGAACGGAATGGCCCAAAGGAAGGGAAGAGTTCTTGTCCAGTAATGTAGCACGGATTCCGTGCGGTGTGCGTCGGCGCTAGCGTTTTTTCTGACTGCCCGTCCGTGCGGATGATTCCGAAGGGCTGGCGGGGCGCGTGGCGAACGGGATGGTGATGGTGGTGCGCGTCGAGGTCCGTGATGGCGTCCCGGCGGTCTCCTTGTCCGGCTCGCCCTTCGCGGGTTCCTGTCCGGTGACGATTGTGCGGGTATTGCAGTCGAACGCCACCCGCGGCGTCTCCACGAGATGTTCGCCGCGCTCATCCAGATACTCAAGACGGCAATTGCCATCCAGGACAACCGCATTTTCGGCCTGGCTATAGTGGCAACGGTCGCCCGTGACCTTACGCGAGCCATCCGCCGAACGCAAATGCAGCCTGCCGGGAATCTCCAGCGCATCCAGCATGGACAATGCGCGCTGCCCCTGCGAGGCCTCCTCCTGCCGCGTGTCATCCGGCCTTGGCTCACTGCGCAGCCGAGCCGTGAGGTGGTCGCAGTTCAGAATCATCTCCTGCGTTTCCATGGGAGGCTCATCCGCCTTGGGCCCGCCCAGTCCCACCGCCTCCAGCGATTCGAGCGCCTCTCCGGCGAACCGCACCTCGACCTCGCCGTCCAGCTCCACGGCATTCGTCTGCGCCGAGTAGGTTGCCCGATTGCCTGTGATGGAATGCCGTCCATCAGCCGTGGACAGCTTCAGACGTTCCGGCAAATCGATGCGCTGGATTCCGAGAGTCGACCTCTGGTCCTCCGGCCGCCCCTTTGGGCGTTCCTCCAGAAACACCAGCACGCGGGAGGTCGTCAGCTCCAACTCGGCGACCCTATGCGGCTCCGCCTTCCGCGAGGCCATGACAATTCGGCTGTCGCCCCCCAGGGCGCAGCGTCGGGCCGCCACATCCAGGACGCCCTCGCTTCCCGCAAGCCAGATGGACTGGTCGGCGGAGGCGATGGTCAGCGGCGACGGGAAGACCACCCGTTGCAGATTGGCCTGGGTGAGCACCCGCGTTGTCTCCAAGGTGATCGCCTGTCGGAAATCGCGCTGGCCATTTCCGGGAGTGAACTCCGCCCGGACCCGTCCGGTCAATTCCAATTGCTCGTCCAAGTAGCCATAATGTGCCTGGTCGGCGGAGAGATACACCGAGAAATCCGCCGTGCGCGCCACCAGGTCATCGGCGAGGTCAATGCTCGTGATGCCGAAGCGTTTCGTCTCGGCGTCCCTCTCCAAATGCACCACCGCGCGGCGGCTAAGAACGCGGACCTCCCTCAGGCTACGGAAAGCGGCCTCCGCCGTATCCTGCTCCAGGACCATCACCACATTTTCCTCCAGGGAGACGGCATGCGAATCGCGTTCATAGCGTCCGCGGTCGCCGCCAATGCGGTGGGATATTCCCTTCACGCGTCCCCATACGGTCACGCGCTCCGGCAAATCCATCCACTCGATGCACTCCAGGCCATCTGCGGATGCGTTCGCCAATTGCATCCGCATCACCATCTTCTCGCCGGTCAGGAAGAGTTCTCGGTCCTGTCCGCCTTCGCCATGCAGCTCGGCCAGAACATTGCCCGTGCAAGTAATTTGCACTGTGCGCGCCTCGGGGTCCAGCACCTCGATGCCAGCCCATCCAGCCCGGACGCGGTTTCCGCCATCGCGCCGACGAAGCAGCATTCCCTGGGGAAAGACCATTTGCCCCGCCGCCGGATTCTCCCCCATCAGGAAATCCACCTGAGGGCCAGTCAGCAGGTAATCACCGGTCTCCGGCGAGGACGGATGGTGCAGTTCTCCACGCACCTCGCCCATCAGGGACACGCGGTTTTCCTCGCTGGAGAACTCGCCGCAGGAAGCCTCCAGCTGGCACGAGCCGTCCTGGGCAACCATGGTGACCTTGCCCGGCAACTCCACGCGGCGCACAGCCTCGGCATGGCGCCTCTCCTGCCTTTGGGCGCGGCGGCCCTCTGCCGCAGCGAAGAAAACCAGCGCCCGCTCGGTAAAGAAGAAACTCCATCGGCCAGCTGGCGCGCCCTTTTTTTCCCCGTTCTGGAACTGACTCATCATCAGGACATTGCCATCAATCGTCAGGCGCTCGTCCGCGGTAGTGAAAATGCCGCGGTCGCCAAGGAGTCGTTGACGGCCGCCATCGGTCTCCACCCGAAGATGTCCGGAGACCTCCACGCGTTCCACCTGGTTCTCATGCCGCGACTCCTTTTCTCCAGAGGGAGGGGAATAGCTGAAAAAGACCACCATTCGGTCCCCCGCCAATTCCCAGGCATCCCAGTGACGGGAAGAATCCTCGCCGCTTCTCCGCTCCGGGGGAATCTTCAGGAGGACATTGCCCTCCAGGGTGGCCACGCCATTCTCTTCGGGGAGGCCATCGTCACCCCCCTCCCCGCCATGACGCCGCTCTGCAGGGGACAGCTGCATCGTGAGGCGACTGGCAGTCAGCGCGATGTGCCCGTCATCACCATTCTCCGCCCCAGCCTCGCCCGTCAACTCCGCGTGCCCGCCATTCCGCAGCATCGCGCGGGACATCTTCATTTCCACCGCCTCGCGAATCACAAGCATCAGGGAGCGGGCGTTCTCCACGCCCTCCTCGGCGTCGGTGAAGAGGTCAAATCCCAGTCCAACGACATGGATTCCGGGACCGCTGATCTCCACCGGGGCGTCGCCATGCACCTCGACTTCATCGACATCAAAGGTCGCCGACGAGGCGGTCACCGAATAGCTGCCCTGCTCCGAAGATTCGATATCCATCCGGAAGCCGCCAATTTGGTATTCCTTTCCCTGCAGCTTCGCCGTGGCGCCATAGATTTTCCACTCCAGAGGCACCGTCTCTGCGTCCGTGCCCTTCCGGCGCAGACGCGCCACGCCGGAAGTACGGAAATCACGCACCTGGACGTTGTCCAGGTCCTTGACATTCAGCACTTCCACTGCCAAAAGCAGCAGTGGCAAAAACGCCAAAACCAAGATGCAATGCCTGATATTCAAAACTTTACCTTTTTACCTGTAAACTTTAAACTCTTCTAACCTCTAACCTCTAACCTAAATGATAGTGATCCAGTTCGTTGGGCCACTTGCCCTGGAGTTTTATCAGCCAAGTTGCCATTTCACGCACCGCGCCATGGCCGGCAAGACGCTCCGTCTGCAGATCCGCCACGCTTCGGCACTCTTCTTCGGCGTCACCGACGGCAACGCCAATTCCCGCCCCCCGGACTGCATCCGCGTCAATGAGGTCATCGCCGATGAAGAGGCACTCCTCCATGGTGCAGCCGAAGCTGGCCGCCACCTGCTCCAGAGTCTCGCGCTTGTTCCAGCAGTGTTGCTCCAGGAATTTCATGTGCAATTCCTTGCAGCGGATTTCATTGGCCGCGCTTTGGCGGCCAGTGAGCGCCCCCACCAGAAGCCCCTCGCGGAGCATCATCGTGACTCCTGTTCCATCGTGGACATTGAAGGCCTTGAGTTCCTCGGTGGAGTCGCCACGATAGAAAATCAAGCCGTCAGTCAGCGTCCCGTCGATGTCCATCGCCACCAGTTTGATTTGGCGGGCGGCCTCTTCCAGAGTCACGCCGCGGGCGCGGAATTTTTGGTCATTGAGGAGTTTCATGGGCAGATTTCATGGATGGTCTTGACGATGCTTAGAAGAGCACGGAGGTCTTTGAGCGCCAGGGAATTGGCACCATCGGAAAGCGCCTTGGCGGGAGTGGGATGGATTTCCATGAAGAGCGCGTCGATTCCCACGGCCGCGGCAGCGCGGGCCAAAGGCGCCACGAACTCGCGGTTGCCGCCGGAACTGGTGCCGTTGCCGCCGGGCAGTTGCACGGAGTGCGTCGCGTCAAAGACGACGGGGCATCCCAGTCCACGCATGATGGCCAGGCCGCGCATGTCCACCACCAGATTGTGGTAGCCGAAAGTGGTTCCCCGGTCGGTCAGCAGGATTCGTCCATTGCCGGTCGATTCGAGTTTTCCAACCACCGCCGCCATGTCTTCTGGGGCCAGAAACTGCCCCTTTTTGACATTGACCGTCCTGCCGGTCTTCGCCGCCGCGAGCAGAAGGTCAGTCTGTCGGCAAAGGAAGGCGGGAATCTGGAGGATGTCCGCCACTTCCGCCACCCGGGCGCACTGGTGGGCTTCATGGACATCGGTCACAATCGGCACTTGGTATTTTGCCTTGACGGCGGCGAGCATCTCCAGCCCCGCCTCCATCCCAGGACCGCGGAAACCGTTGATGCTTGTGCGGTTCGCCTTGTCAAACGAGGCCTTGAAGACATAGTTGACTCCCAAATCCGCACAGACGGCCTTCGCCTCCTCGGCGACCTGGCCGCACACCTCCAGGGACTCCGCAACACACGGTCCCGCCAGCAGCAGCAGTGGCTCGCCACGACCAACCCGGATGCCCGGAACGACCTCAAAATTGCTCAAGCTCATTTTAGCAACACCCCAATTTCTAATTTCCAATTCCCAGAAGCTTTTCCACCCGTGCGATGTCCTCCGGGACATCCACATCCGCCGTGCGCTCAGTGGTAGTCAGGACGCAGATTCGCGCACCATTCTCCAGCGCCCGGAGCTGTTCGAGTTTTTCGCAGGCCTCCAGGCGACCGGTCGGCCAGGCGACGAATCTCTCCAAGAAATCCCTCGTGTAGGCATAGAGTCCCCAATGCAGCAGGGGTTCGCAGGGTTCTCCGCCCTGCCGCTGGAAGGGAATTGGCGCACGGCTGAAATACAGCGCGAAGCCATTGGCATCCAGCACGACCTTGACCGCATTGGGATCCTGGGGATCGCGTCCGGAGATGCCAAAAGGCACGGCGACCGTTCCCATGTCGGCCCGGGAGGCCCTCATCTGCCCCACCAGCTGATGCAGCACGGAAGCCGGAATCAGCGGCTCGTCTCCCTGCACATTGACAATCAGGTCGCCTTCGCGGCCCTGGATGGCCTCCCAGATGCGGTCCGTTCCGGAGCGGCAGGACTCGCTGGTCATCACGGCCTGTCCACCGAATGCGGCCACGGCCTGGCGGATGCGCTCGTCGTCGGTGGCGACCAGGACTTCCTCGAAGTCACCGCATTTGGCGGTGGACTCGTAGGTCCACTGAATCATTGGCTTTCCCGCAATGAGGGCCAGCGGCTTGGCGGGGAAGCGGGTGCTCCCGTAGCGCGCGGGAATGATCGCGATGGTTTTCATGATGCTTGACGACATGGGTACGGCATGCGAGAGTCTGGCCACGCGGCCTGAAATCTTCTCTAATATAAGGGGGTAAACTTAAAACTCCTTACAAAAAGGGAACATTTTCACGGAACTTTCCAAATTATCCCTTATGTTATGCGCGTAGCCCGCCGCGCGGTCCGTCACGGAAACCGGTGCTGTCCTCGCGCGGCCGGAAGACGATTGCCCAATGCAACTTCAATTACCTATAATCCAACACGTGGACGCCCTGGTGGTCGCCGACGACGAGCGGGGCGTGGAATGCGCCAGAAACCTCCGCGCCCGCAAGCTGAAGGCGATGCTGGCATTCGCCGGCGCGGTCTTCCCGAACTCGGGCGAGCCTCGCGTCTCGCAGCTCCGGCGGCTGGCAGAGGAAGGCGTGGTGGTCCTGCTGGAGATGACTCCGGTGACTCCTTTGCTGGATGCCGTCAAGTGCATTGCGGGATGGGTGTTCCTCTCCCGCAGCGGCTACCTTGCCATCCATGCCAAGATGGTGTTTGACGCCACGGCTGGCCGCATTCTGGACGATCAATCGCCCTCTGGCCTGGGCGGCGACGGACCGCTGAAGCCATCCGACCGCGAGAATCTGCCGAATTCCCTGCGGGAAACCGCCCTGCCGCTCTCGACCTGCCCCCACTACGCCCTCCAGCCCGTTGCCGAGGAACTGCTGTGGTGCTATGAGAGTCCCCGCTATATGGGCATCCATCAGCGTGTCCCCTTTGCTCTGCGGGGGGGAGCCACCGAGACCATGGTTGATGTGCTGGTGGTCGGCGGCGGCACGGCTGGTGCCGCGGCGGCGATTGCGGCGGCCCGGGAGGGCGTGCATGTCATCTGCGCGGAGGCCTTGGACGTGCTTGGCGGTCCCCCCGCGCGCATGCCCCAAGGCGAACCAGCCCCCTTCACTCCATGCGGCTTTGCCCAGCGCTGCGCGGCCCATGCGGCGACGGGCAACCTGGCGGACTGGCTAAGGCAGGAGGCCCGACAAGCCGGAGTGGAAGTCTGGTGGAACACCCGCCTCGGAGGGGTCCTGCGGTCCAAACGAAAAATCACCGGCGCGCTTTTGGTGGATGGACGTGGCGTCATGCGGCTCGTCCATGCAAAGGTGGTCGTGGACGCGACTGGCAACGCCCTGGTCGCGATGGCGGCAGGCGCCCCCGCCTCGTCGCTGACGCCTGATGCGCCATCCGGCCAGGGAGTCGGCGGAATCTCGCTGGGCACCATCCGCCTGAACGCATACACTCAGAAGATTCCCTTCTGCGAAGGAGATGCCCTGGACGTCACCCGAATGCGGCTGCGGCTCCTCGACCATTCGGATGGCGGCGACCGGCATTCCGTCGGCGAGCGTTTCCGCATTGTGGGTGACCTGACCGTTCAGCCACACGACATCATTCTCTCCCGGCATTATCGGGATGCCATTGGACTGGCCCGCGGATCCTTCGGGACAACCGGATCCGAGGCGCATTCCCTGCTGTTGAGCCTGCTTCCCGCGGAAACGACCTGGGAAGCCTGGCTTCCGCTGCGCGCCCTGCTGCCCCTCAAGCTTGATGGACTGCTGACCACCGGACTGGGCATCTCCGTCCATTGGGACGCCCTGTCTGTCCTAGGGCATCCTGGGGACCTCCAGAATCTCGGCTACGCAAGTGGCCTGGTCGCCGCGGCGGCCGCACATCTGGACCGCCCGCTGCGGGAGGTGCCGTTACGCCCAATCCAGCAAAAACTGGTGGAAGAGGGCATCCTGCCGACTGACGCACTGATGGTCACGGACGACGAGAACAGCGCCACCCTGACCCCAGAGCGCATGACGCTCTACCAGGCCGCAGTCATCTTCCAGCGTCCCGACCGTGCCCGGCGCCAACTTCAGGCCGTCTTCGAGCATCACCCCACCCTGCTCGTCGCGGAAATCCTGGCTTTCCTGGGCGACTCGTCCGGGCGTGATTTGTTGAAGCAGATTCTCCATAGCACCGCCTGGGAGCGGAATTTCCCCGGCACCGTCAACACCCCGCTGGACTGCGCGATTCTGGCTTTGCGGATCATCGGCGGCGGCGCCATGGCACTTCTGCGCAAACTTCAGGAGCTGGATGCCGCTTCGCCCTTCAGCCATCTCCGCGCCGTATGCCTCTATCTTCAGCGCTGGCCCAGCAAGGAGGCCATTCCGCAACTGGAGCGCATCCTCACCTCGCCCGGCTTTGCGGGCCATGCGGCCTCCCCGGATGACGAAGCCGCGCTTATGCAACTGAGGGAACTTTATGTCGCGGGGGCCCTGAAAGCCTGTTCCCCCGACTCGGAACTGGCGACGGCGAGCCTGACCGCCTACCGCAATTCCCCATGCCTCCTCCACGCCGTCTATGCCGAAAAGCTGCTACGGCAAAACTGACTTCGACTTTTTCCTTTCAGCATGAAGCCCGCTTCCCCCAAAATCCCGGTGGCTCCATTTCCCGGCACCGGCCAGGCGCAGAACGGTGAAGAGCTCAAGCCGGCATGTCTCAATTTGCCCTGCCGGAAATGATTTTCTGATGACCAGAACACGTGACATCCTAAAGCACCATCTGCCCATCCTCTTTTTCTGGGGGATGCTCTTTTTGGCGATGCTACCCTTTGTCGAGATGCGGGCAAGCGACGAGGCGATCATCGCCGGCGTTGCCCGGGACATCCTCCAAAACCATCACTTCATCCCGGCCGAATTCCAGTTCCAGGGGCGCCCTTGCGTCATCTTCCCATTGTATCCCTGGCTGGTGGCGCTGTTCTCCTGTTTTGGCGAACTCACTGCCTTCACCGTGCGACTTCCCTCCGCACTGGCTGCCCTCGTCTTGGCGATGTTCGCGGCCCAAATGGCCCGACTCTACAAGAGCGACTACGCCGCATTGACCGCCGCATTGGTCGTGCTCACCAGCTTTGTCATGGTCCGCGTCGGCTACCGGGCCCACACGGAGACTCTCCATTCCATGCTGATGACGGCCGCCTGGTTCACCTGGTATAACCTGGGCCCCCAACGGCATCGCTGGTCCCTGGCCTGGTGTCTGGCTTTGGCCTGCGTATTCCTGGACATCCTGAATGTCGGCCTGAGCTGCATCCTGCTTTTCTATCTTCCGATTCTGTTCACCCGCATGCCCCCACGGGTCCAGCGCCGTCTGCTGCAGCCCTCCCACATGATATGGCTACTGTGCTACGGCATCATCACCTACGTGTGGCTCACTCTCGCCAAACAGCCCGTCTTCAGCGGAAACACCCTGGCGTCCTCCCCATTGACCGCCTTCGGCGGCGAAGGCTTTTTCCATCACCTATTCGCCTTCCCCTGCAAGGCCTTCTGCTATCTTCTCCCCTGGGGACTATTGGTCTGGGCACCCTTCTGCGAGGCACAGCGCCGATTTGAACCGTCCGGATCGCTATGCGGCTTCCTTCGCGCGGTGGTTCTCTGGCCAGCTCTCGTCATCTGGCTGACTCCCGGCACCTCTCCCCTGACCCTGCTCCCCCTGCTCGCATCGCTTGCCGTGCTGATTGGCATCCACGCAGAAACGGTCCTGCACCGCAACGCGCACTTCTTCCACCGTCTCACCCGCTGGGGTGGCTACCTCGCCGCCGCCGCAATGCTGACGCTGGCCTGTGGATGGATGCTGGTGGACAACGGGACCATCCTGCTCACTCCTGCGCCGGAGCTGATGCCTAGGCTTTCTCCCATTGCGTTTTCTCATTTGGCCAGAAGCATGGCTGTCCTCCTCATGGCCATTGCGGGACTGTCTCTATGGCGAACCCGTCGGGCCACGGACGCCGCCCAAATCGCATGGTGCGCCTTTGGCTGTTTCTTCGCCTATTATCTGGGCTTTGCCATCCCGCGCGACTACCTGTTGATGCCTGACCGTGTCTATGCCGCAAGGGCCTTGCTCGGGACTCTCCCGGAACCGCGTGACGTCTCGTCTCCGAACGGGCCGTCCGAAACCACCGCCGCCCCCCATCTCAAAGTGGCCTCTTTGCTGAATCCCGAGAATCTGGATGCCCCCCCGCACATCTACCTGGAGACCTCCGATCTGATTGCCGAACAGCTCAGCGGGCAAATGTACTATCTCGGCTTGCCGGTCACTCATATCAAGAGCCTCCTTGCGGAGGTGCCTCCTGACCAGCCGGAAGTATGGCTTCTGAGCCAAAAGTTTCCCCTCTATGCCAACTGGACTTGGGAACCCATTTCTTCAGAATACAATTTGAACCAGCTTCGCCAGATTCAAGTCACGCCTAAAAACCCAAAATTCTCCTCCGACCAGGTGATACGCGGCTTCTTCCATGGGGGGATCCACTGCACCAAAGTCAATTACGAGTTTTCCCACGGCGGCATGATATTGCCCCGATACCGCCCGCCCGCAAGATTCCGCCTCTACCGTGGAAAGAAAAGCATTCTGCCGCCACCCCAGGCCAATGACCAGTAAAAGCATCCCCGTGAATGGCAAAACCAGGTTCGCGTGCTATACTTGCGTTTTCACTTTTTCAAGTGTCACGCCGCCCCAATCCCTCGGCAGGCCGTCGAGGGAAATGTCTGCGAAGTGCGCCATTCCTCACATAACAACGGAAAAACGATGAAGAAGCTTTCCGCGATTCTATTGATGAGCCTAATCGTGACCACGGCATCCCTCCAGGGCGCCGGTCTGTCCATTCTGGAACAGTCCGTCTCTGGCCTGGGCCGTGGTCTTTCCGGCATGGCGGCCTCCTCGGGCGATCCCTCCGCGCTGTATTTCAACCCGGCCGCCGGCGCGGGCTGCGAGACGTTCATGCTGACCACCGGCATGCATGTTCTCACGGGCGATGTGCAGTTCCATGATGGCGGTTCCACCCTCAGCGGCAAGAAGAGCGGTGACATTGTCGGCACCAGCTTCATCCCGAACCTGGATGCCGTGCTTCCCATCGGCGATGGCCTCACGCTTAACATGGCGATGTCGGCGACCTCCGGCACCGCCACCAAATACGACGCCCGCTGGACGGGCCGCTATTTCTCCACGGAGACCAGCATTTCCGTGCTGGAAATCGCCCCATCGGTCTCCTATCGCATCAATGACGAATGGGCGGTGGGCATTGGTTTTCTTGCGCAGTATTGTGATGTCCTTATGAAGCAGAACCTCAACACGACCGACGTCATGGCGGCGTATGGTCTGCCAGGCCGCGACTCCCGCCTGAAGATGGAAGGCGACGGCTGGGCCTTCGGCTTCACGGCAGGCATCCTGTACAAGCCCACGAAAACCACGACGTTCGGCCTGGGCTATCGTTCCTCCATGCAGCACAATGTGAAGGCCAATGCCCGCGTCACTGACATCCCGCCCGCCCTGGCGTCCATGCAGGGGCTCAGCGGCACCAGCTACCACGACCACGCCCGCATCGCCATGGACCAGCCTCAATCCATCACCTTTGGCATTCGGCAAGAGGTCACCGACAAGCTCACGCTGATGGCGGACATCGCCTGGACGGACTGGAGCACCCTCAAGGACATGCCCGTGAAATTCCACAAGGGCTCGCTCACCGGAAAATATGTCGCCAACAAGATGGAGTGGCACGACTCCTGGCGTTTCTCCATCGGCGCCGAATACGCGCTCACTGAAAAGTGGACGCTGCGCTGTGGCTTCACCTTTGACGAGCGTACCGTCACGGTCCATTCCGAGCCGCCGTTAAAGGCCGTCGCGCCGTCTGCCGTTACGGTAAAGAAATAGTCCGCCTTCTCGCCGAAGTTCAGCGATGGCTCTTTCGAGATTTGCTTCCCGGAGCCATTATTGAAAATCAGCTTCTCCGTAGCGCCATACGCTCCCTCGACCGGCAGGTCGAAATAGACGTACGGCTGCTTGTTGACCGTCAGCTTT
>JAFYIW010000213.1 GCA_017538465.1 Victivallales bacterium | reverse complement strand
TATTAACACACTGGCGCATCGGAGAAAACCCATCCAAGTCCCCCAAAGGGAAGAACACTGGTCATGCCACCATGCGCGAGTGAAGGAGCGAAGACTTCCATGCGGAAGGGGAATAGGGGACTGGGGAAAGGGGGAAGGAATTCAGTTCCTTTGCCCCTTTCCCCAGAGGGGCACGGCTTTCCCACTGAGGAGGATGGGGTTTGGGGTATGAGGGGCGACGCACGCAGGGCAAGTCCCTCACACCAAAGGAAAGAATCCCTACTGCATGAGCTTGCCCGCATCCACCACAAGGTTCTGTCCTGTGATGGCACGTGCCTCGCTGGAGAGCAGGAACATCGCCGGTCCGACGAGGTCCCCGGGCTGGAGCAGGAATGGCAGCGCCTGGTCGCGCAGAAGGTCTTTCTTGTCCTGTTCGGTCACATAGAGGTCGAGTTGTTTTTCGGTCATCACCCAGCCAGGCGAGATGAGATTCACGCGAATGCCCTCGGGCCCCAGTTCGCGCGCCAGCGCACGGGTGAAGCCAAGCAGACCGGACTTGGCGGCGCTGTAAAGAGTGAATGGAGCCAGACCGAGCATCCAGTTGGTGGTGCCGAAATTCAGGATGGCCTTGCCTTGACCGGCCCGCAGACCATCCAGCGCGGCGTGGCAGACGCGGAAAGCGGTCTTGAGGTCCGTCGCCACAAATTGGTCGAAGAGTTCGGGCGTGGCTTTTTCAAAGGTTACCCGGCTGTCCGTCGCCACCCCATTGATTACATAGTCAATGGCCCCATTGCAGGCGATCGCCTCGGCAATGAAGGCCTCGACCGCGCCCGCTTCCGTGATGTCACAACGGAAGTAATGTCCAAGCGTGCCACAGCCCGTCAGCGTCTCGTCTGCCGTGGGACGACGCCCGCAGAAAAAGACCTCGCACCCTGCCTGGGCCAGTTGGATTGCCAGTGTCTGTCCGATGCCGCTGGAGCCACCGGTCAGCACCGCGACTTTGCCTTGAAATTCATTTGCTTTCATAGTGCTAGGGGGTGGTGACATGAATCATCACCTTGTTGCGGTCACGTTGCCCCATCACCTTCACCGCCTCGTGGATGTCCTTCAGCTCAAACCGATGGCTCACGATTTGCGCAGGATCCACCAGTTTGCGTTCCATCAGTCGAATGGCCTGTTGCATCGCCAAGGGCGTGGTGCCGAACGATGCGTCCATGCGTCCTTCCAGGAAATGGGTCTGTCCGCCGTCCAGCTCGAATTTCTCGTGTGTGGTGATTCCAAAGACATTCCAGCGGGTGCCACGACGGCGCAAATCCACCATCGTCCGCACTGCGGCGATAGGGCCAGCGGCCTCGATGACGAGGTCGGGACCATTGGGCATTTCGGCATAGACCTGCTCCTTGACATTCGGCGCCAATGCGTCAATCACTTTTGTCGCGCCACCAATCTTCAGGGCGTTCTGGCGGGCATATTCCGAAGCGTCAATCGCCACGAGATGCCCCGCCCCCGCCGCCTTGGCGACCATCAGGCAGAGCAGACCGATGCCGCCCGTGCCGATCACCACCACGTCCTCGCCCACGCGGATTTCGCTCTTCTGGACGACGCCCTTCCAGGCCCCCGAGAGCGGTTCCGTCAACGCGGCCGCCTCGAAGGAGAGATTCGCTGGCTTGTGGAAAAGGCATTCCTGACCAGTGACCATGTATTCCGCAAAGGCCCCGGGGCGCACATCATCCGGCCCGTCCCCGCCAGTCGTGTAGGCGTATTTGCAGTAGTGGGTTAGACCCACGCGACAAAATTCGCATTGTCCGCAATAGCCGGAGGGCTGACAGATCACCGCGTCTCCGACTTGGAAGTCGCCGGAGACATTCGGTCCCAGCTTGTCAATCACGCCGGATGGCTCGTGGCCTGGAATCAGCGGGAAAGTCACATTGCGTCGGAGACCGACGATCGCCTTGTAGTCCGTCTGGCAGAATCCGCAATCGACGATGCGCACGCGCACTTGCCCTGCTCTCGGTTCGGGCATGGGGATCTCCTCCAGCCGGAGGTCATTGAAATCATGAAGAACTGCCGCTAACATTATTTTGCAATTAGGGAAGAAGGAAACGCGCCAAACGTGAATCTATTTCTCCAGATAAAACAACCGTGTGGAACGCGGGGTGAACTCCACGGTGAAAACGCCATCGGCATCCGTGAAAAAGACCTCGCCGGAAAGGGCGTCGCGCACCTGCCCAGGGGATTTCAGCGCAATGGTCTTGGCACCGCCTTCCTTCACGCAGACTCCCAAAAGGCCCTTGGTTGCCCAGACCTGGTCGGCGGAGGTAATATAACGATGCACTCCGGCCTTTTTCATGGCAGAGAGCAAAAGTTCACGCGGGGGCATTGCCACCGTACAGTAAAGCGCTGTCCAGTCGGAATGCTCCTGCTCTGCAATCGCGCCACCCGCATTGGGCAAATGCGCCAACACCAGCGTGTGGGCGTCTGGCTCCACAAAGGGACAAGGTCGATAGGATGCGTTATTGGGGCGGTCCGCCGCAAAGACCTGTCCCTTGCAATCCGGCGGAAGCCATTTGCCATCAGGGAAGTCCATCACCGCCTGAGCGGCCACTGCGTCAGGCACCACTCCCAGAGGCAGCCCCGTGAATTCCTGCATGGCTTCCGAGGCTGTCTGGCCCTTTCTCCATGGATAAAAGGCAGGCGCATGCAGGAAGAGAATCACCCTGCCATCGGTCTTCAGGCGCTTCAATGCCTGGAGCTGGCTTTCGTCCGGGGCGAATGAAGTGCCCAGGATGACCAGCCGGATGCGTTCAGGCAAACGCTCCAGATCAGAGGCCAGATAGTATTCCACCGTGGCGCCGAGCCGCTCCAGCAACGGGACATTGCGCGTCACCGTTTCAAACGCCAACCGGCTTCCCACACGACAATAGGGCAAGCTCTGCTCATCCACCACGTACGCGATTTGGGCCTCGGAAGTGCGGTCATATTGGCGCACCGCCTCATCCATCACCCGTGCCAGCTTGCCGATGTATGCCATCAGCGTCGGATTGGAATAATTCACATAGCCGACGTCAAACCACCACTGCGCCAAACCAGCGCAGAGCGTATGGATGGCGACCTTGTCCTGCTGAAGCAGATCCCCCTCCAAGTCAGCGGGCTTGCCGCAATGACCGACGGGGCCATTCGTTTCGCTGGTACGCACATCCATCTCCACAATCCAGAACTTGTTGTGCAAGGCGAGACTGGCGGCGGGCCCCATGTTCATCGGAATCCCGTCCCCGCCGACCTCGCGGTAGGCATAGCTCAACGGACTGGCGAAGAAGTCGATTTCGGGATTCGCCAGCAGTTTTCCAACGGCGGTGTGTCCAGAGTTGAGCAGCCGATGTCCAAACGCAAGTTCAAAGAGATAACCATAGAAAGGCCCGACCATCATCCGACCGCCCGTCGCCTCTTTGACAACATGTGCGAAAAACGCGATGGTCTCGGCAGTGCGCCCGGCATTCCAACGATAGTAGTCCACGCTTTTGACATCGCCACTCACGTCGAGGTCGCGCAAATCAGGCGACTGGGGCAAAATCGCCGACCGTTCGGCCCGCGTGGGCATCTCGGCGGCGGCGAAGGTGACCTGGGGCTCTTGCCAGGCGGTCTGCAGCTCCGCCTCGCTCGCATAATTCTCACGCAGCCAATTCCGAAAATGCGTCTGGGCGGCAGGCGAATAGTCGCCCCAGAGGTTTTCGTTATCCCCCCAGGCCATCCACTCCTCGGTGGTCCCTGAGGTCAAAAGGATGCCGATAATGCGGTCGGCGTAGGCGGAGTGCCGAATGTGCTCCAGCATCCGACGAAGGCCCTCGGCCGCATATTCACGCCACACCTGGCTGGACCAACTCGGCACCGGGCGGCCACCCACATAGAGCAATCGGTGACGCGAGCCGTCTTCCTCCTCGATCCAGACACAGTCGTCGGGATGTTCTTCACACCACCAGACGGGCGCCCCCAGAAACACCCGTGGAATCAGATAGGCATCGGGCGCCTCGGCAAGAATGGTCTGCACAGATTCGTCAAGTGAGCTGAAGTCATACACTCCAGGTTCGGATTCGGCAAGCGAGCCACTATGGTAGGCATGGAGATTCGGAGTTGCAGTGAAGGCGAAGATGCGTACGCCTGCCTGACGGAAGGCACGGAACCCCAAAGGTCCCATCGTGTAGGTCGCGCGCATCACGCCAGGGAGGATTTCGCCATTGCATTGGATTGTCGGGGCGCCTTTCCAGTCCACCACCTCGCATTTGGGAAAGTCCTGTGGCGTACGCCCTTTCACCACAGTCTCGGTCGTGTCCGAACGCAACTGCGCCTCGCCGCAATGCAAACTCACCATGTATTCCCCAGAGAGAAGATATTGGCTAGTCTGGATTTCCTGTTCGGGAATCAGCAGTCGCATTCCCGTACGCTCCACTTCCTTCAATGCAATCTTCACGGGGGCTTGCGCATCGGCATCGGGTCCCCGAAGCTTGAATTCCAGCCACACCCGTTCGTCAATCGGCATCCGATGCCGGAACTCCACCCGCATGGGAGAAATGACAAAAGGTTTCCCTGCAGCGACTTCCATCGGAAGAATCAAGGCATTTTCACATTTCCCCAGGGGAACCAAATCGTCCACCAATTCGATGCGGCGAATCTGCAAATGCACCTCCTGTTCGGGAACGACATCTAGCAGATAACAGGCCAACGTGTCAATGGGATACTGCCCAGAACCACCCTGCCCTTCAGGCGCATAGCTGAAAGTGAACTCATGCCACTGGCCATCGGCGGGCACTTCAGGACGCTCGGACGAATCCCACCCTTTCCAATTGTGGAAGCCAGGCCCCGCCTCAATGCCACTCCAGGCGGCGGCCATCAACCGCAACGGCTGTTCGCCCAAGTTGCGCAGGGAAATCACGATGGTTTCCGCAGGAGGCATCGCTGGACGACCATACACCAGCGCACACTCCTGCTCTGGTCCGTCGGCCCGAAGCCGAAAACGAAAATCCAAGGCGCCCTGCTCCGCATCATGCCGGAACTCCCCGTAATGCAGCGTCTGGTGACGGATGGACACGTCAAAGCAATCCGACCAGTAATTGGCACTGGAGCCATCATACCACACCCGGCGCATTTCGCCAAAAAGTCCCGCCGTAAAACAGGCCAAAAGCAAAACCGACAAAAATCGTTTCATGCTGTCATTTCCATGGGAAGGATTTCCCGAAAACTCGACACTTTGAGATGCCGCGCGGGGACACGCGACGGCCAGAATCTTCTTGCATAATAATATAAAGGTAAAATGGGATGACTGTGCCGGTTTGCAAAAACGGCAAACCAGTTTACATTCTTGTCATGCCCGACAATCATTCAACCAATTCCAATTCCGCCAACGCCACCACGCGTGGCAC
>JAFYIW010000212.1 GCA_017538465.1 Victivallales bacterium | reverse complement strand
TGCCAGGCGGTGCCGGAAAAATCCGCCTCCAGCCTGAGCAATTGGCAGAATATGACACCGACGGCACCCCCCTCTTCGTGAGTTGGGACGGACGGCGCATCGCCTATCCTAATTGACTCACGGTCCGAAGTCCCCTGCATTTCCCCAAACAAAAGGGAATTATATCGCTAACTTCCCATCATGATTTGACAGCAGCAGTCCGGTCATCGGGAGATTCCCGTAAAATACGCAGAAACTCTCGCCACTCTTGAAGTCACCACACTTGAATCCAACCGGACCGAACGGAAATCCATGGGGAAGTGTATATTAACTTCAGCAACGCGTAGGCAAGCCAAACGGCGGTGCCGTTGAACAGAAAAATCCCCCAGAAAGGCGCGGCGCAGGACCAATTCGGGCGGCGCCAGGATTATGAACTCCGATTCCATTCGCAACATCACCATCGGCGGGATGGCCGCCAATTTTGTTCTCTCCGCCGTGAAACTGGCCATCGGTCTGCTGTTCCAAAGCCAGGCATGCGTCGCGGACGCCGTCCATTCGCTCTCCGACTGCCTCACGGACCTCGCGGTCATCGTCGGAGTCAAATACTGGTCGGAACCTGCAGATGCGGACCACCCCCACGGCCATGGTCGCATTGAAGCGCTGGTGACGCTGTTCATTGGCGCGGCACTGGCAGTGGTCGCCATCAAACTCGGCAAGAACGCCATCACCTCCATCCGCGAAGCCCATCCATCCCTGCCAGGCTGGCCGGTCTTCTTTGCCGCAGTCCTGTCCATTCTCGCCAAGGAAATCCTCTTCCGGCTGACTCTCCATGTCGGGCACGCCACCCATTCCTCCGCCGTCATCGCCAACGCCTGGCATCACCGTTCGGACGCGTTCAGCTCCATCCCCGTGGCCGTCACCGCACTGCTTTGCCGAATCATCCCCGGCGGGCTTCCCTATCTGGATGCGGCGGCGGCGGTCATCGTGTCGCTGATGCTGCTGATTACCGCGGGCAGAATTCTCTGGCCTGCGCTGCAGGAGCTTGCCGACATGGGCGCAGTGAAATCTGAGCGGGCGTTGATACTGTCTCTGGCCCATTCCGTGGATGGCATACGGGAAATCCACGAATTGCGCACGAGACGCATCGGCAATGGGCTTTCCCTGGACATGCACATCCTCGTCAATCCGGAAATGACGGTTCGCGAAGGCCATGACATCTGCAACGCGGTCACGGACAAGCTATTCGCCTGCAAGAAGCTGAAAATCATCGACGTCATCACCCACCTGGAGCCATGGGACGAGAAGGAGAGGAAGGAAGACCAGCAGTCATGACGCCTGACGCAGACACAACCTCGGGAGCTGAAGGCATGCACCGAGGCCCATCACGGACCATGCGACCGGTTTTCAACCATCACATCCTGCAAGAAAAGGAGTTGACGATATATTAATCGCAACCCCCTCTAAGAACTGAAATCCCCTTCTACTCGAAAGCACTCCCGCCATGCGAATCAAAGCCTTTCTTTTTTCCATCCTCGTCTGCTTCTTTTGCCTCGCCGCAAACGGACAAGCCATCTCTGGCCCCAAGAAACTGTCCCCGAAACAGCTTGATGCCCGTCTTTCACGAATGGATGACCAGCAGAAGCAGGTTTTTATGGAGAAATACCTAAATTCGGTGATTGAGGCCTATCAGTCGCAAGATGAGGAAGCACTGGAATATCTTCTGTCCTTGAAGCCTGTCATTGAAAAACACCTGGAAGGAATGGCGTCATCTGATGGTGAAAATGACAGCCAGCACGCCAAGCCGAAGAAAAAGAAGCGTACGCCCAAATTCAATGCTGAGGACGAGGCCGGGCCAAAGGAAAAGAGGCGCGGCAAAAGGAACACTGACGGGATGTTCGACGGAGACACCTTGAATGGCGATTCCAAGGAGCCGACCTCCCCCCAACAATTCGAGAAGCTGCTGCAAACCCTGTCCGAAGAGGATCGTCAAGCATTGATCGCCGCGTATTGGCAAGCGATGCTTCAGTCATGTCTCGAAGATGCCCAAGAGGCAATAGCATATTTTGACACGCTTGGCCCGGTGATTCAAAAATACGACAGCAAGTATCAGGAACACTTGGAAGAATTATTGCAACGCATATTACCGCCTTTTTCCAATCCCTACCCGTCCCCATCCAATCCCTACCCGTCCTCATACAATCCCTACCCGTCCCCATACAATCCCGCCATCGTCGATCCAGAACCAGAACCAGCATACACTCCTCCTCCCATGTGCCATGCATGCTATGGGACAGGAATTTGCCAGACCTGCAAAGGTGTGGGAACCACTTCCGGCTATGGCCATACCGTCGAATGCGGCACCTGCGCAGGATCAGGCAAATGCAGGTATTGCAACGGAAATGGATACTAATCATGGTCAGACGTTTTCCCCGAGCAGGAAATTACGTCCTTCCTCCTGATTTTGGACCTGCCCCCTTTTCATTGTTATCCTGAGAATTGACATGAAACTTTTTTCCTTCACTTTTGTCCTGTCGGCACTTTTGTTCCTCGCCGCCAGTTGCCGTCATACAAACTCCATTCCCCAGAAGGCCTATCTGACGAACCCGCCGCAACTCACCAAGGAGTGGGACAAGGTTTTCCCGCTCAGCGACGAAGTCGAACACGGCAAGGTCACCTTCCCCACCCGCTTCGGCCTGACGTTGGCCGCCGATGTCTATAAGCCAAAAGCGGCAACGGGACGGTTGGCAGCCATCGCGGTCTGCGGGCCATTCGGCGCAGTCAAAGAGCAGTCCTCCGGACTCTACGCGCAGGAATTGGCAAAACGCGGCTATCTGGCCATCGCCTTCGACCCATCCTTCACCGGAGAGAGTTCCGGCACCCCGCGCTTTGTCGCCTCGCCCGACATCAACACCGAGGACTTCCAGGCCGCCGTGGATTATCTGATCTCACGTGAGGACGTAGACGCCGAACGCATCGGCATCCTGGGCATCTGCGGGTGGGGAGGACTGGCCATCAACGCGGCCGCCATCGACACCCGCGTCAAGGCGACGGTCGCCTCCACGATGTACGACATGACGCGCGTGGTCGCCAATGGCTACAATGACGAAAATGACAACGCCGAAGCTCGTCAGGCAATGCGCCAAGCCCTCAATGCCCAGCGCAATGCGGACTTCGGAAAGATTCCGGCGCGGGCCGGCGGCGTGGTTGATCCGCTTCCCTTGGACGCACCACAGTTCATCAAGGATTATTATGGCTACTACAAGACCCTGCGCGGCTATCACCGCCGTTCCCTGAATTCCACGCAAGGCTGGAACAAGACCAGCGCCCTCTCCTTCCTGAACGCCAAGCTGCT
This sequence comes from Victivallales bacterium, assembly GCA_017538465.1. Lineage (GTDB taxonomy): Bacteria > Verrucomicrobiota > Lentisphaeria > Oligosphaerales > Oligosphaeraceae > RGIG1601. The sequence continues at coordinate 1,387 of JAFYIW010000212.1, read as the reverse complement.
TGCCTACGCAGGAGAAATCGAGAGTGCGGTGATGATTCTGCACGGGGAAAAGGCGCATTCCCGCTACTTTGGGGAGACCGCCTTCGGGATGCTCAACGGCGGCAACAAGGAGTTGGTCATTGTGCCGGGCGCTTCGCATTGCGACCTGTATGACCAAATCGACATCATCCCCTTTGACCAAATCGCGGAGTTCTACGCGAAATATCTGAATTAGACGCTAGCGTCTGTGAATTGAATTTTCTCTCTTTTCCGGCACCCCGGGAGCATACTGCGTACACGGCCTGGCGAGCGCCGGAAGAAGCCATGTCGTTGAATTCTACAAAAAAACAGGCTGAGGGGTGCGTCTTGGTCAACGCTCCTCAGCCTGAATGTAATTTTATGCCACAGACAGCGTTTTAGATCGTCAAGTAATTGACGTAGGTCTTGACGCCGCCGACATCCTGGTAGCGCGGATTGCAGCGCCATATCATAGGATCTTGCCTGTTCCACAGCCAGAGTATGCCATTGGGGTTGACGGTCTCCACATGGCCGTCAAAAGCAGTGAAGTTGATTTTCCCGGAATGGTTGAAGGCATTGAGCGGATACCAGGTTCCACTGCTGTACAACTTGCCGGGGTAATACCAGTCGAAATTGATGAAGCAGCTATAGTCCGAGGCGACCAGGGTGGTATCGTATTTCTTGGGCGTGGAGTCGGCCATCCATACGGCACGGCTGGGCTTGCCCCCCAGACTCAGGAAGAGGCTTTCCTTGACGGGAATACGCAAATCCGTACTGAAATTCGGCTGAATCAGCCCCGCCGTCGAATGATTGACGCCATACGAGAGATTCTGACGGATTTCATCCCGGTTGCTGGTATATACACTCATGTTGTTGGCGTTGATTTGATTTAGTATAGCCGCCAGGTTGTTTTTGCTGGACGGACAATCCAGGGCCTTGCCGCCGATGTTTTCAGTGACGCGCAGGGCAATCTGGAACGGCAGCCAAGTCGTGTTGGCCGCCTGGCCGAGCGCGCTGATGAAGTAGCCGTCATTATCCTGCTGATATACCGCATGACAGAGGCCGAATTGCTTCATATTGTTGACGCAGCTGATCGTGCGGGCCTTTTCACGGGCCTTTGCCAGGGCTGGCAGCAACATCGATGCCAAGATGGCAATGATGGCGATGACAACAAGCAGTTCAATCAGGGTAAAACTCTTTTTCATGACAGTTTGTATGATGATGTTGGGAAATACGGGAAACCGCAACGCCGGGGTTGCGAATCGCGCCTGGACTTTTCATAATTATAATTCAATTAGCCTCGCAACACAAGCCGCATGGCTACTCTGTTCCTTGCTTGGCGTACGAAAAACTATGAAACAGGGATGTAGTACTGTACTCCAAATGCATC
>JAFYIW010000211.1 GCA_017538465.1 Victivallales bacterium | reverse complement strand
TCATTCCACGCCCCTGGGTCTGCGGCGTGACCGCCTTCCCCTACGAGGGGCGGGCCGGAGACCTGATCCGCGACTACAAATATCACCGCCTGGCCGCCTACGCGCCGTATTTCGCAAAGGCCATCGCGCATGCCTGGCGCTCTGCCCGGCCGCCGGCTCGCCCCGATTGCGTGGCCCCCATCCCCCTGCATTGGCGAAGACGGCTGGTCCGCGGCTTCAATCAGGCGGAGCTGGTGGCCAGACGGCTCGCCGCCGAACTCGGCCTCGAATGCCTCACCCCGCTTCGGCGCATCCGCGCCACCGGCCATCAGGCCCGGCTGGACGCCAACGCGCGAATCCGCAATCTCCGCCGCGCGTTCGTCGTGCCGCCAAAAGAGGCCTCCAGGATCGCCGGACGGTCGATATTGCTGGTGGACGACGTCTTCACCACCGGCGCCACTCTCACCGCCGCCACCGAGATACTATTGGCCTCCGGCGCGACGGACGTCGCCGTCGCCACCATCGCCCGGGCGTGAAAACGCGCGCGGCGGGACGCCGGCGGCCGGGCGATGTCCTCCATAATTGATTCGCGCAGCCCGATGCCACGGCGCAATCATTCCCAGACGCGGCACCAAATCGACAGGCATTCCTTCTGGGCGTCGGCGAAGAAGGTGTTGGAGCCGACCTTGGCCTCGCGGGTCACCCGATAGCCGGCGTGGATCTCCCGGTTCGGGTCGTAGGCAACCGCGCTGACAATGGCCAGCCCGGCCTCCGTGAAATCAAACTGGGCCTTGATCCGCGACAGCAGCTCGAAGTCCAGCTGGTCATCCAGCGCGGTGCCGTGGTCGTGCCATTCCTGAAGCGCCTCGCGGATGAGCTCGAGCTCGGCCGACCCCTCGTCAAGACTAAGCCGCAGGCGGATCGAGGCGTCCGAGGCGGAAAAGATGGACGGCTTGTTGCCCTGCCCGAAATTGTAGCTGACGCCCTGGGGGGGGATGATGCAGATCTCGTCCTGGACGACCTGACGCCAATTGGGCAGCCAGTAGAGTTCCTGCTTGAACTGCATGGGGGCATTGCGCGGCAGCGTCGGGAAGCCGTCGGCGAGGTATTCCTCGGCCTCGTAGCCATTGAGATTGGGGAGGTCGTCCGCGTCGATGTAGTCCTTGTAGGCGTCCACGAAGTCGCCGATTTCGGCGATGCGGTCGGCATCGTCCGACAGGTCCAGCCCGACCCGCAGGTCGCTTTCCAGGCTGGAGACCTTGATGCCGTTCTCGCCGGACTGCAGATAGACGACGGCGCGCCCGTCATCGAAGAGATGCGGCCTTCCGTCCAGCATCCAGGGTTCGAAATCGACGTCCTCCCGCAGGACATTGGTTTCGGCCTGTCCCAGGGTTCGGTTGGAGAAGAGGCGCCGGTCGGTGAGATGCATCCAGAAGGCGGTCTCGGCGGCGGACTCCGCCTGATAGCGCAGGAGGCCCTTGCTCGACACCATATAGGACTCCCTGCTCACGAGCTGGCTCACCAGCATGATGTGCGAAATCAGCAGCATGCAGGCCGCCAGCACCCCCATGACCATCAGCAGCGCCATGCCGCGTTCGCCCCGGGCGGTCGTGGGCTTTGCATTCCCGACGGAGTGGCTCATCGCTTGTCCTCCTCCAGGGGGGTCCACTTGCCGTAGCGCTCGCGATAGGAATTCCCCATGGTGCGCCGCATCCAGACATGGCTGTGGCCGTCTTTCCAGACCACCTTCATGGCAATGGCCAGCGGCGCGTCCATGCGTTCGGAGTCTGCGGTCTCCCATTGGTCCAGCCAGAGTCCGCGGTCGCGCCAGTCGCTGTCCCGGTCGTCATTCCAGTCCAGATAGAGGAAGCGCAGTTCCGCAATCTCCTCGGCCAGAAGGACCTGCTGCGTCCGCTCCCATGCCTGGTCCCAGTCGAAGAAGGGCCGGTCGGTATATTTCAGGTATAGTTTGTCGTCCTCCAGCACAAACTCCGCGAAGCGGATGCCGCCCTCGACCTCGTTGTGGATGGGATGAAGATACGCCACGCGCAGGCCATTGGGGTCGGCGACGATGAAGGGGAACGTCTTGTCCTTCTCGTTGCCGTCATCCCGCCAGGTGAACGGCACGGTGTTCGCCAGCACGGCATCCACTGCGCGGTCCAGGTTCATCAGCTCCGTCATGCGGTTGCGCTCGCGCAGAATCTGCTCCCAGCTTTTGCTGACATTGTGCGCGTAGGCGAACAGCGCCGCCGCCACCATCGTCGTGATGCTCACGGCAATCATCAGCTCCAGAAAAGTGAATGGGCGGCGGCGCTGCATGGCTCATCTCCAGTTGCTGTTGGCCCCCAATGAGACGTAGCCCATGTCCTCTTCCTTGAGGATTTTGCGGACATTCTGCTCGGCGACGACCTCGCCCCCGGCCTTGAACACGGTGACGTGATATTCACCCAGCCGCCATTCGCGAATGGACTCCAGAGCCTCCTCGGGCAGCTCCTCGACGGCATAGATTTCGCAGGAGCAGCCGAAGCCGTCCGGCATCAGTCCGTCCGGCGGAGTCGCGTCCGGCCCGCACGCCAGATAGAACTCCACCGCATTGGCGAGGAGATGCTCGCTCTGCCAGCGCCGCTGCTCGCGCAGCATGTTGGCGCGTGCGGTGCCCATGATGGCGGTCGTGGCAGCCACGCTCATTCCGAGAATGAGCGCCGCGATCATGACCTCCATCAATGTGTATGTGCGCTGTTTCAACAACTTGCCTGAGACTCAAAAAGGCCGCCACAGCCCGCAGTCGGCGGGCACTGTCCAAATAACGACGGCGCCGCCGGAAAATTGCCTTCGGCCATGCGTTTTTCCGCGTGGCTTTACAGCCGCGGGCGAGGCCTACATCTTGCAGAACGCCGCGTATGCGGCCTCGTCCATCAGCGCCGCCAAATCGGCGGGGTCGGCCTTGGCGATGCGGCAGACCCACCCGATGCCCTCGGGGTCATTGTTCAGGGCCGAGGGATCCTTGTCCAGCACGGTGTTGACCTCCGTGATGGTGCCGGAGACCGGCATGAAGACATCCGAGGCGGCCTTTACCGACTCCAC
>JAFYIW010000210.1 GCA_017538465.1 Victivallales bacterium | reverse complement strand
TCGCCGTGGGCACAGGACACCCCGCGGCTTTCGCCGTGGGCACAGGACACCCCGCGGCTTTCGCCGTGGGCACAGGACACCCCGCGGCTTTCGCCGTGGGCACAGGACACCCCGCTAGATGCTTCTCCGGTGTTTTTCGTTGACATGGACCAGACCCTGATAGAAGAGGTTGTTCACGTGCTCGTCATCCAAAGAATAGTAGATCACCTTGCCGTCCCGACGCCATTTCACCAGGTCGCTCTGGCGAAGAATCTGCAACTGGTGCGACACGGCGGACTGGCTCATCCCCAATAGCGACGCCAGATCGCACACGCACATCTCCGAAAGCAGCAGCGCATTCACGATCTTCAGGCGGCTTGGATCGCCCAAGACCTTGAAAAGTCCCGCGACCCAGCGCAGGATCTCCTCGTCGGTCAGGCCATGGCGCACACGTTGGAGGACCTCCGTATGCAATACTGGCGACTCGCACACCGGCGCCAGTGATTTCATTTTGCCTTTTGGCATCTCGGCAATCTCCTTTTCATGCTTGAACAAATGAACAATCATTCATACTTTAACCCGGAAAATCCATTTTTCAAGTGAAACCATGCCCACCCGCATGGTTTCTTGGGAATATATTTATGCAAAATGCCCAATGAACTCTCCAGTCATGCGACCGACACCTTGCTTCGTTTTCAGGAGGCTTTGCGGGAGCATGTCATTCCCTGGGCGATTTACGAGAAGCTGCATCGGTCCTGCGACTGGCTGCGGTGGTATCGCTTTTTCCTCTACTTTTGCGGCATCTGCTGTGTAATCTGCACCTTCGTGCCGCAGCTTTCCTCGTTCGCCTTGAAGTGGGGCCTCCGTCTTTACCTGACCTATCCCATCGCAGCGCTGCTCTATCTTCTCTGGTGGACACGGCTGCTGCGCAGAGGCAAGCCTCTGCCCTGTCGGGTATCCGGCACGGCACGTCGGCTGTTTGGCCTTCACCTTCTTCCCGTCGAAGACTTGCGTGGCAAATCCCTTGGTTGGCTTCTTGTGGGGCAAAGCCTTTTCCACCAATACGGCTTCGCGCGTCTTCAGCGCAATGACCAGCTGACCGCACTTCAGACACGCCTCCTTTTCTGGAAGCTCCTGCTACCGTCCGAGCTGGTCTTCGACACTCTGCAAACCGAAATGGCCAACCTCATTCAGAAGTGGGAAGAACACTGACCTTAACCTTTAACCTTTTAACTTTTGACTAAAATGAAACAGGATCCCCGTCGATTGAGCTACCGCGCACCGGAGCGCGTAATCTGGAAAAGCGACACCCTGAAGAATCCCGAATGGCTGCTGGGTCGTGCTGGCGAATTTCAGACCATCTGGAAAGCCCCCGGAGTGATGTTGGGCCCTGGACAGGGCTTCCTGCTGGACTACGGACTCGAGGTCGCTGGCGGAATTCGGCTGGTCACCGCCCTCAATCAACCGGGTGGACCGGGCAAAGTCCGCGTGCGCTTCGGCGAGTCCGTCTCCGAGGCGATGGCCACCCCCAACCAGGACCATGCCATCCACGACTTCGAACTCGCCGTTCCCGCCATGGGCGAGTCGCACGTGGGCAACACGGGCTTCCGCTTCGTGCGCATCGACAACCTCTCCAAAAAGCAGACTCTGGAGGTGCGCGAATGCTCCGCCGCCGTCTGGGAGCGTCCTGTCCCCCGCGTAGGCTCCTTCCGTTGTTCGGACGAATTGCTCAACCAAATTTGGGAGACTTGCGCGCGTACCCTAGACCTCTGCGTGGCGCCACTGCTCACCGACGGCGCCAAGCGCGACCGCCTCGTCTGGATGGGCGACCTCTACAATGAAATCCGCGCGGCGGGCGTCCTCTACCGCAAGCATCCCGCCATCCCCGAAAGCCTGGACTACATGCGGGACGAGGGGATGGGGACTGGTCTCTTCAACAACTGTGTTCCCTACACGCCCTACTGGTTCCTCAGCCACGCCGAATACTACCGCTACTTTGCGGATTTGAATTACCTCAAGCGCCAGCGTCAAGGCTACCGCCGTTACGCGGACAAATTGCTATCCGAGTTCGAGCAGACCCCTGAGCAGGTCCTCGAGGGCACCATCATCGACTGGGGAGTCAAGAGCGGCTATGCCAGGCACGGCTACGCGCCACTCTACTACATCGGCGTGCGCGACTGCATCAAGATGGGCACGCTTTTAGGCGAGGAAGCGCTGGTCTCCCGCGCCCAGAAAGTGCAGAAGACCCTCAAGAAGGCAGTGCGCCTAACCGACCTGGACAAGTCCAGCGCGGCCTTCGCCGTACTGGCTGGTCTGCTGGACCCCGCCAAGGCATACCGCGAGGTGCTCGCAAAGAAGCCCACCGAGACCATCTCCACCTTCCATTTCGACAACCTGATGCGCGCCTACACGCTGGCCGGAAAGTCCCCCGAAGCACTTGCCCTCCTGCGCAAATACTACGGCGGGATGCTCAAGCTCGGTGCCACGACCTTCTGGGAGCAGGTCGATATGGCATGGTTCAAGGGGGCTGGACGAATCGACGAATTGCCGAAGCCCGGCAAGCACGACATCCATGCGGAATATGGCCGCAGATGCTTCACCGGACTGCGCAACAGCTTCTGCCACGGCTGGGCCTCCACGCCGATTGCCTGGATGATGGAGAATATCGCCGGCGTGATGCCGACCATCGATGGCTACGAAGAAATCCGCATTCAGCCGAATCTCTTCGACCTGGAGTGGTTCGAGGCGACCTGCCCTACGCCCTTCGGGCCGCTGAAGGTGGCACAGAAGAAAGGCCAGAAGGAACCCGAAATCACTTTGCCCAAATAGCGTTGAATTCCCGATGCACCGCCTTGTCCGAATATGGATCAGGAGCGTCGGGAAGCAGGTCCTCCGAGCGATATCCAGAGAGGATTTCAAGGACATGAATGGCGCGGGTGACGCTGTCGCAATGGAAGCGCACCCGCCAGGTCCGATAGGCCAGCATTGGCGCTTCGCCGCGCTGTTGCGGATCTGGCACCAGGCGGTTGCGTTTGGCATTTAATGGCGCGCATTCCAGCCGCGTTCGGACAAACTGTTCCAGACAGGGCACGCCATGCGCGGCCAGCCAGTCGCATTGGGCACGCGCGCGGTCGCTGAACTCGACCGAATAGAGTTCTTCATCCTCCGCAGCCCAGCCTGTCTGGGCAGCGGGGAAGGCATCCGCGTATGGAAGGTAGGGTTTGATATCCAAAATCGGCGTGCCGTCCAGGAGGTCATGCGCCTTCACGCGAATGCGCCGTCCCTCCACCGCAAGCAATTCCGCGCACGTCAACCCGAGGGGGTTCGGCCGATATGGCGACCGGGTGGCGAAGACACCGATTTTGCGGTCCGTATGTCTAGGCGGCTGGACTTTGGGATGCCAAGTACCGATATTGCGATCGAAGACAAACACTAGCCAAATCCGCGAAAAGCCGACCAAGTCCGCCGCGGCATCCTCAAAGCCACGGCCTTCGGCCAGTTCAATCTCACCGACATTGCCTTCGGCCAGCGTGCCCTGACGCGGCACATCATAGGGATATTGGGCATCGCAATGAAAGATGCCGATGGGAGTCATTGGATAATCCATTTTTTAAATCCTTGGGCGCTGGCGCGGGAGACACGTTGGCGCGCCGGAGGCGCACCTGCCAAACCCGGC
>JAFYIW010000209.1 GCA_017538465.1 Victivallales bacterium | reverse complement strand
TTGGACAATCGTTGTTGGTGATGTGGGAGGGCCGCGCTCCAGCGCGCCCTCCCTCTTTCGTCTCCAGATTTGTTCTTCAAGTAAAGTATATAATTCCCTTTACTTTCTTCAAACTAAAAAGCATGGGAAATCTGGAACCATTCCTAGTGTGGTGCTTGTTAAATTCCTGACGCAGTCGCGCAAGAACGCTCGAGAATGCCTGCAACATCATGGAACGGATTTGGCAAACACCACACTAGTCCTCGTCAACCAAATCTTGTCAAATTTTCCCGAGCTTTTTTATCTTCCATTGGCCATCAATCTTGACAAACTCCCAGGTTGTTTCTGTCTGCTTTATGTGGCCATCACTAAACTTTCTTTCACGCATGGCTTTGACGGTGGCGGTGTCGCCGTCAATCGTTTCTTCTCCCCAAGTCCAGGTTATGGGTTTCCTCTGCATACTTTCCTTTCCCTGCATCAGTTTTTCTTTCTTTTCTTCCTCTGAGGCAGTGTTGAACGATTCAAACTCGCTTTCAATCTCCTCTTTCATTTCACCCGTTAGATAGCTAGTTACTTTATCCAAATCAAAATTGTCAAAATCGTAAACGGCCGCAACATATGCCTTGGCGACGGCCAAGGGGGAATCGGGCTCCTTTGCCTTGGCTTCTTTCTTTGGGGAGTCGGAAGCCTCGTCATCGTCCTTGGCTGAATCGGAACCGCAGCCAGTCAGGACCAGAGCCGCCGCCAGCATAATGGCAGAGAACATGCAAAAATGCTTTTTCATTGTGTTTTCCTTGTTGTTTGTTGTTGCGTGGTATCATAGCGGAAGGGCCGCGCTCCTGCGCGTCCTCCCGTGATGAACTTACGAATTTGTTTCGTTTTGCCAATTGAGCCAGTGGGTTGTTGCAACGCAATCAAGCCTGGGCATCCCCCGAAAAAGCCTGGTAGAATTGCCTGAAGACAATGAGGAAGAAAACGCACTGGGCGATTTGAACGACCGTCCCAAGGAAGGGAACCAAGTAAAGAAGCCCACAGCAGGCAAGGATGCACAGCACAAGCGCCATGTTGGGATCGACATTCTCGCAGCCGCCCGCTTTCAGCCGCTTGGCCAATCCCCAGATGGCGATGAAGTTCCAATAGAGGCAAAAAAATGGGATGAAGCAGAAGCCCACCATCTGGCCTGGGGTTGTGCTGCTCCCCGTGCCAAGGTATGTCCAGTACCGATAGAACAGCTTGATGAAATTGATGAGGAAAAAAACCGCCGCGACCAATAAGAAGATGCCGGCCATAAGTGATATGACACCCAAAACGCCGGCGCCTTCTTTATTTCCGCTAACCACTGTGATAATTCCCAACAGACTCAAAACCACCAGGCTGCCTATGAGACCAAAGAACCATGTTTTGGTCTTTGCCCAGAGTTCCTCTATCTGGTGGCGAAGATCCGGATTGGGCACCGGCAATTCCGGCAATCCTTCGGCCATAGTCATTCCGACCGGCCGAACCGGCGCACCGGAATAGCCATTCGATCCGGCATAGTTGTTCGCAGTGCTATAGGAAGACTTGCCGGGAGCCGCCGCGCGCGGTCCGGAGGCTGAGGCGGGGCGTTGAGGCATGATTGGCGGGACCGGCTTGCGGCATTTCTTGCAGATGGCGGCCGCTATCTTGATGGTCTCGCCGCAAGAAGGGCATCTCCGGGTGGTACTGGGAAGGGCGATGACCTCCTCGCCGCAGAACTGGCAGGTATGGGACTGCCCCTCCTTGTCGGCGGGCAACATGGTTGGGCTGTCGCACTCCGGGCAGATGAACAGGAAGTCCGGCTTGGCCGCCGGCGGCGGCACCTCCCCCGCCAGCGGGATGCGATTCTTGGCGCCGCAACCGGGGCAATTCATGGATTTCCCCCGCCAGGCCTCCTGTGCGGTGATTTCTGCCTGGCAGTTTGCGCAGGGGAAGGTGAAGGTGCCGCCTTGAGACTGGGGTTCCGATGAGACCGGCTGGGCTGCAGGTGAAGCCACTTGAGGTACCGGGTCTTTCCCCACAGTCACTTGTTTCCCGCAGGCCGGGCACGCCGCCGTAGCGCCAATCCAGGACTCCTCGGCGGTGATTTCTGCTTTGCAATGTGGACAATGAAAAGTAAAACTCATGGTGTGTTCTCCTGTCTTGTATTGGTGTTTCTTTACATCAAATGGAAAGGCTCAGCGTGGGGCAAAAACACTATTTAGCTGTCAAGGCCTGCAAAGCACCACGAAGGAACGATCCGATAGCAACTAACCCCACAATCAAAGCAATGATCCATGTAATTAAAGATGTTTTTGTTTTCTTCTTCGGGGGATTTTCAAAGTGTCCCCGTGGCGTCGGCTTCGGTTGTTCAACATCTGTTTGTTTCCCGATTTTCGCTTCCTCATTTACAACTACTGTGTTTCGAGGAGTTGTATTTCTAGGAATAATCGGCGGGACCGGCTTGTGGCATTTCTTGCAGATGGTGGCCGCTATCTTGATGGTCTCGCCGCAGGACGGGCATTTCCGGGTGGTGCTTGGAAGAGCGATGACCTCCTCGCCGCAGAATTGGCAGATATGAGGTTTGCCCTGTTTGTTGGCAGGCAATATGACGGGACTGCCGCACTCCGGGCAGATGAACAGGAAATCCGGCTCGGCCGGGACATCGTCCGTTGGCCCGGAAGGCATTGGTGGTGTCGAACTCTCCTGCAATGGGGGAATGACTTGTTGTTCAGGCTGAGGCTCTGGAGTCAAAATTGGCATGGCCTTCTTGCGCAGGGTGACATCCTTGCCGCACTTGGGACACTGGGCCTGAAGACCATCCCAGCCATCCTCGCAAGTCATCGGTTGCTGGCAATATGGACATTTGAAAATGAAGCTCATAGACTCCTCCGAAAACACAGGATTACAGGAAAAAACAAGAGATACGCGAGGCTGAATTTGAAGCTAATCTGCCCAAATGAAAGAAGACTCTACAAAAAGTCTCGCTTTACTATTTATTGCGAGAAAAACACGGATTCTGTCAGCAAAAAAGAAAAAAATCGTGGTTTATTCGCGGAATTTTTCCGCCGGGACGACAGACGTCGGACGTCGGGCGGCAGAGCAATGCTTCCAAGGCATTACATCTAAACCACGCTCAATATGACAAGAATGTCTTGAAGGAATCATTTGCCCGACTATAGTAACCGAAATTCGGTTGCAAATGCAACCAACTTCCGGGAGAAAAGATGAAAATCCAACGAAAATAGACGGCCGCCCACAGCTGTCCGGTTAAAAAATGGGAATTATATCGTTATTGTGCTGGCCATAGAAAATGCCAGTATCAGTTTGGTGTGCTTCCAGTAGAAACACTCCGAGGGGATTTACTGACCTAAACTTGTCCAGCACAATAACTTGCCAGAATGACTTGTGGAGAGCATGACACAGGGGCATGCGGACACGCGGACTAAGAGCGCCGTCTGGGAGCCCGATGGTCCGGAGGTCAAAAAAGGCCTGTTCCACCCCATTGACCTGCGGACCTGCGCCGGCAGCCCCGTCAAAAGGCAAGTCAAAGAGATAGCTCCCCATAATTTCCCCTAAATGCATTTTTCCAAGAATAGGGGAAATTTTTATGGCGGAAATTTTCTCTCCCCTAAATGCATTTTTCCAAGAATAGGGGAAATAGAAAGTGGTCATTGATGCGACAGACGCAAAAAACGCCAAGATTGGCAATCCGATTGATGGATTGCCGTCATGGTCGGTCCCGCAATGGGCGTCTCCGGCGTCTCCAAACGACTTTCCATTGAAAAATGTGATTCAGTAATGCATTATTCCATTGAAAAATGTGTATTGGAAATCACTGCTTATAGTACATCGCATCACCGCAAACCACACGTCGAGAAACACCATGGCCTACACGACACGCATCTCCATGCTACGCGGCGTGCATGAGCACGACGAGCGCTCCTGGGAGGAGTTCCAGGCCTTCTACACGCCGCTGATCTTCTTCTGCGGGCGCCTCTACAAACTCACGCACGAGGAGCTGCAGGACCTGCGGCAGGAGGTCTTCCGCCAGGTCGCCACGACAGACGTCACGGGAAAATACGACCCCGCCATCGCACGCTTCCGCGCCTACCTCCAGGGCGTGATCCGCCACTGCATCCTGGCCATCCTCCGCCAGCGCACGCCCGGCAAGAGCAGCCTGGAAGAGCTGGAGGAGAGTCCCGCCGGGCAGATCGAGGACAAGGGCGTCCAGGTCGAATTCGAGAAGCTGCTCCGCCAGGCCGCGCTGGAACAGCTGCGCGAGGAGCTGGACGAGCGGCAGTTCACCGCCTTCGACCTCTATGCGCTCCAGAAACGCCCTGTGCAGGAAGTCGCCGAAATCATGAAGATGACCGTCAACCAGGTCTATCTGGCCAAATCCCGCAACACCGCGCGCCTCCAGGAGATTCTGGAGTCCCTGCGCAACGAGGCCGGATGCTGAAGGTCGGCGACACATTCGCGGGCTGCCGCGTCCTAAGCCTCTGCGGCACCGGCGCCTACGGGAGCGTCTATGCGGTGGAGGACGCGCTGGGGCAGCACCTGGCGCTGAAGGTCTTCCACGGCGAGGCGGCGACCGAGAAGGTGCTCGCAGCCCTGAAACGCTATGTCGCCCTGCACGAAAACGCCGCCGCCTTCGTCCGCATCTTCCATTTCGGCGTGGAGGACGGACAGCTATACTATCTGATGGAACTGGCCGACAACGCGGCGGCGCCGGGCGAGTCCTACCGCGCGGACACCCTCGCCGCGCGCCTGGAGAAGCACGGGCACTTTTCCCTGGAGGAGTCGCTGGCCATCTACCATCGGCTGCTGGACGGCATCGAGCGGCTCCACGAGAACGGTCTGGTCCATCGCGACCTGAAGCCCGCGAACCTCCTCTACGTCAAGGGCGAACTCAAGATTGGCGACCCGGACCTCCTGGGCGAATACTCCCGGACCCTATCGGTCGTCGGCACCCCGGGCTTCACTCCGCCGGAATTCTTCTTCGGCGAACAGTCCAAAAGCCCCGCCGGCGACCTCTACGCGATGGGGAAGATCCTCTACTGCTGCGCGACCGGCGAGCCACCGGAGCGCCATCCCCCACTACCCGCCCTGGATGGACACCGCGACGCTCTGCCGCCTCGTCCTGCCACTCGGAAAAATCTGCAACACGGACGCCGCCGCGCGACCGCAAAGCTGCGCGGAGTGCCGCGGACTCCTCCCGCTGGAGACGCCGACCACGGCCGGACTCTGGCGGCGGCTGCGCACGCGATTCGCGCTATCGTGGGCCACACGCCTTTCCGCATGTCTATTTATATTATTTATCTTATTTATAATAAGCATATTAAGTTATTTATTAATCCAACGATTCCACCATGTCCAGGCACTCCGTGAGGCACGGCGGGTCCAAGTGCTTGAGGCGGCCGACGCCTTCGCCCGGCGGCTTCCCTCGCTGGAACTGCAATGGAATGCCGAGGACGCACAGTCCATCCGCGGCACCTACGACCAGCTCCAGGATTGCCTTTCCCGCCAGGACTTCACGACTGCCCAGGGCGTGCTGGACAATCTTCACAAGTCACTGGAACTCTCAGCCAAGACGTATCTCCCGCAGGAGGCGCTCGATGACCAGGGCGAAATCTCCGCCACGCCGCTGGACTTCGCGGCCACCGGCGCGCTCTTCGGCTTCCTTTCCTCGCCGCTGGCGGAATACCTCCCCGCAGACCAACGGGCCGAACTCCAGGCATGCGCCGAACGCAATGCGAAAAAACTCTCCCCGGGGGACGTCCCCCGGCTGGGGAAATCCTACCGGAACGCCTCGAACAGCACGCCGCTGTCGCTTGCCTTCGTGCCGCCGGGGCGCTTCCGCTCCGCCGTCACGCAACGCGTGGAGACCATCGACTATCCCTACTGGATCTTCGACCGCGAGGTGACCAACACGCAGTACCAGTTCCTGCTCAAAGACCTCAATTCACTCAACGACCAGCCCTCCCTGCCCGCCGACCGCATGACCTGGTTCGACATGCTCAACTACTGCCATGTGCTCACGGGCTGGGCGCGTGTCCACGAGCAACTCCCGCCTGGATACGCATTCCGGCCGCCGACCGAGGCGGAGTGGGAGTTCGCGGCGCAGGGCGGCTGGGCGAACGCCGAGCCGCCGCAGGAGCCAATGGCCTCGGAGGTGCTCTCCGTCTATGACCCGCGCTTCCAGCCCAACCCGCTGGGCATCTTCGCGATGGACGACAACTGCATGGAGTTCGTGATCGGCTACGAGGACTTCACGCCAGGCACCCACGTCTGCGTCCGCGGCGCGCACGCGGGATTGCGAACCCACACGGACATCCATTTCCGGTTCCTGATGTTCCGCAACACCAACAATGTACCGGAACTCTCCTTCCGGCCGGTCCTGGCCCCCACGCCGGAGGATTTCTTCGAGACCGAGTACGCAAAGCCGCCCATGGAAATTCTCCAGGCGGAGCGGCCGGATGGCTACTACGCGGGCTGGACCACCTACCATGCCACCCTCATGCAGAACGACGTGCATGAACTGGCCGTCGCCCTTGGCGCACAGATTCCCGCCCCGGAGACTTTCGCGCAATTCCAGGAGCTGTTCGCGCTTTTCCAGTTCCCGGACGGCTTCGCGGCCTTCCTCGGGGCACGCTGGGAGGACGGCGCGTGGCGGCGGCTCGACGACCATCAGCCGCTCGCCTGGCCGGAACTGCCGTCAACGCCCCCTTCGCCCGAATTGACCGCGCTATGCGCCGACCACAGCACGCCCCGTCCGATAGCCCCCGCCCGCAAGCTCCCCACAGTGCTCCTGCACTGGCCGGCGCGGGAGGCGTGGGCACACCGCGGCGACCGCGTGCGGGACGGCACGGCCGCCATTGTCGTGCGGCAGTTCTCGGCGGAAGGGCACGATTTCACGCTGGTGCGCTGTCCCCTGACCTCCTATTTCAACGAGGCCTTCTGCGAACTGGTCGGCGCGAAGCCCGTCAGCCTTTCCGACGACGCTCTGCGAACAGCGGTCTCGCAGGAACTTGCCGACTTCCCCGAACCCGTTGGACTGGGAGCCAGGCGCTTCTACGAAAACGCCTGGCGCTGGAGCGACGGCACGCCGCTTTCCCCCGCACTCCAGCAGACGGCCACGCGCCTGGACACCACCCACAACCTGATGTCCCGGAACTTCTACGACCTGGTGCTCTATCGCGGCGCAATACGCTGCACCTCGTATTTCAACTATATCCTCGTGGAATACTGACCTTTTATATCGGAATTATACAGTTGACTTGCCTAAAGCCTTTTCTGCGTGTTTCGCGTGTTTCGCGTGTTTCGCGGGAAACACCACCCGACACAACCTTCTGCTGTCGGAAACCACGATGGCAAGTTAACGGTATAACTCCCCTTATTCGATCTTGAAGTGCTTCATGGCGGCCTGGATGCCCTGGTGGAGGAAGTCCATCACCATGTCGAACTCCTCGAAGGTCATCACCAGAGCGGGCGCGATCACGAGCATATTGCCGTTGTTGCGCAGAATCATGCCGTTCTCCCAGCACCAGTTGCGGATCCAGGCGCCGATGCTCCCCGCGCATTCGGCGCACCGCCTCGCCGATTCGGGGATTTCCCCGCAACAGTCGTGGATTCGGATGCTGCTCGGCTTATTAGCGCTCTTAAGCTCGATGGCCCAGAGAGTACCGATGCCGGAGATGGTGTCCACGATGGAGTACTTCTTGAGTTCCTTGAAGCGCCTGGCGATGTACTTGCCCAGGTCGCGGGCGTGCTCGACCAGGTGCTCGCGCTCGAAGATCTCGAGGTTCTTGAGCGCGGCCACGCACGCCAGCGTGTGACCGCCGTAGGTGCTGCCGCTGCGGAACTCGGAGCCGGGGCCCTGCTTGAAGACGTCCGCGATCTTCTTCTTGGTGATGACCGCGCCCAGAGGCTGGTAGCCGCTGGTGATGGCCTTGCTGGTGTCCAGGAAGTCCGGCACCACGCCGTAGTATTCGCAGGCG
>JAFYIW010000208.1 GCA_017538465.1 Victivallales bacterium | reverse complement strand
TTCCTCGTAGTCGCGCTAATCCTACTTAAATGGGGCTTCCAGGCCACGGGGGCCATCGCGCTGACCGCCGCGCTCATCATCCTGACCTACTATTCCGTCATCGGCGGCTGGATCATCGAGTATGTCCGGCTGGCCTTCTTCGGAAACTTCTCCGAGTTGACCACCGTGGCGCAGGCGCAGGCGCAATTTGTGAGTTTCCTGAGTTCACCATGGCGCGTGATTCTCTTCCACCTGGTGTTCCTGGGCATCGCCTCCGCAATGCTCTGGGGCGGCATCAAGGGCGGCATCGAACGCTGGTCGAAAGTGCTCATGCCGATGCTCCTCATCCTGTTGCTGGTCGTCATCGCACGCAGCGTGAGTCTGGACGGCGCGGGAAAAGGCATCCGCTTTCTTTTCGTTCCGGACTTCTCCAAACTCAACTCCGGCAGCGTGATCGCCGCGCTAGGGCACTCCTTCTATTCGCTCTCGCTGGGCATGGCCATCTCCATCACCTACGGCTCCTACCAGAAGAAGTCCGACAACCTCTTCTCCTCCGCTCTTTGGGTGATTCTGCTGGACACTGGCGCCGCTCTACTGGCGGGCCTGGCCATCTTCCCCGCCGTCTTCGCCATGGGATTGCAACCCAATGCCGGCCCCGGACTCATCTTTCAAATCCTCCCCGCCACCTTCAACCAGATTCCCCTGGGATGGCTGTGGGCGGGACTCTTCTTCATCATGCTCACCATCGCCGCCATGACCAGCGCGGCCTCGCTGATCGAATGCGGCATCACCTTCCTCTTGGACCACACCAAGCTCAAACGCAAGCCCGCCATCCTCCTGACCTACCTGGTCATCGGCGCCGGCGGCATCCTCTCCTGCATCTCCGCGCTGGACTGGAGCCGCCTGGAATGGATTCACCAGGGGCTCTGCAAGGCCTTCGGCAATGGTGCCTACGGCGGCGACTGGCTGGACTTTCTGGACGGCCTCACCAACAACTGGATGATCACCTCCGCCGGACTCTTGACTGCGCTCTTTGCGGCATGGGTCTGGACCACCCGGAAGGCCACCGAGGAACTCCAGCAGGGTGCCGAGAAGATCGCCCACGTCAATATCTTCCAGTGGATGGCCGGACTTTCCGACACCCCGCCCTACAACAAGAGCCTCCAGGGCGTGGGCATCACGCCCTGCTCCGCCTGGTCTTTCGCCATCCGCTTCATCTCGCCCATCGCCATTCTGATCATCATCCTGAATGCCCTGGGGACATTTGGCTGAGACCAGGGGACGGGATTGAGGTTCTGACGACCTGTGACCTGACGACGAGGCCTCCAGCTAAGACTTGGGGGGCTCTTTCGTCAGGCTGGTCTTGCCGTAATATTTCCGGCAGAAAGCCCCAATCACCATAGCGCCCAGAAGCGCCCCAAGACCGGCCACAATCCATACTACAACCCAGTTGGTCTGGCCGATGCCTGTATCGTCAAGCATCATTGGATAGGAAGCGCAGGGGCAGGCAAGCAATGGAATATCCACGATACTGCTGAAAATCGGCAGGAAGAAATTGGCTCCCACCACCACCATCATCCCATGTTCCCGCTTCACGCCCAGCCACTTCTCCAGCAGGACAACGAGCGGGACATACAGCAGCAGATATGAGGAAACCGACAGAAACGCGGGATCCATGAAGTTATCCGTCACGACTCCGCTGCAATCCACATGACGTCGCGCCCCCCAAGAGAGCAACACCCAGCCGCATAGATAAAGCAGCCATGCCGCGATCAGCCCAGGGCCGACTCCGGAGCGCAGGGGCAACAGCAGCGTCTTCAGCACAGGATTCGGGGTGCCCTCCCGCAATGTGCGGCGGCTCGGCAAAAGCCTCTCGAAGCAACACAGGACCGCGACCACTGCGGCGGCGAAGAATCCCCAAGAAGGGAGCGAACTCCAGACCTTCGTCCATAGCTTTCCTTCGTACACATAGCCAATCAGCAAGGGCAGCACCAGCCAACTCAACAACATGCAGACCCGCCACGGCAATGCCCTTTCCTGCTGCCGGTTACGCAGAATTCCCCAAGTCAGGCAGAAGACCAGAATCAGGAGATTCAGGCAAACCAGAATGCACGCCATGCTATTGCCCATGGTATTTTGATACATTGCCCGAGGCTCGCCAAGCATCGAAAATTCCATACAGCGTTCCAGATAGAAAAACACCCCCGGCGCCATCAGCAGAATCCCTAGTAGACTCATGCGGAAATTCTTCGAGGTGTTTTGGGGGTTCTTCAGGGTGGCTCCAAGCACCCCCATGGCGCCACAGGCGGTCATGCCGCAAATCATGCTCAGCCAGCAAATCAAGTCATCCAGTTGGTTGTGGCCAGCGTAGATGCCGACGTAGAAGAGAAACGGCAGCGCGAGGACATGAACGGAGAGGATGCAAACCATCATCGCCGCATATTTTCCCAGTAGCACCTGGCAAGGCGTAAGACGGGTTCCCAGCATCGGATCCAAGCCCTCCACCATCCGTTCCTGGGCAGTCACGCGGCAAGACTGGATGCCCAGCCAAACTAGATTGACGAATCCCATCAGCACGCAGAAGAAAACCAGCAGCCCTGTGTACCCCCCATCGCCGAATTCCCCCTCATGATTCTGCATATAGCGCAGGGCGACGGCAAAAATCATGTCCAGCGCGATGACAATTAGCGGCATCCCTAGCAACAGATGGTTCTGGTGCATCAGGTGCATTTCCTTCCAGAAGACCGGATTCCATTTGTCGGATGTGTGTTGGTCTAACATCGGTTGCTCCTTTTCAAACTCGAGGCTTTCGCCCCGAGCGGACCTAAGACCTAAGACCTGAGACCTGAGACCTCTACCCTCGAACCTTTTTACCGCGAAGGGCGCGCTGGAGCGCAGCCCTCCCGATTCACCTCTAACCTCGAACCTTTTTACCGCGAAGGGCGCGCTGGAGCGCGCCCCTCCCGATTCACCTCTAACCTCGAACCTTCATTGCACGGCGCCAGTGGTGGAGGCCATGAAGACCGCCTCCAGGTCGGTGCCTCGACGGAAACCAGTCACGCCCAAGTGGTTTTGGAAGGCGGCGGCCAGCGCCTCGTCCACCTCGGCATCCCCGCCATGGACAGTCACCGACAGTGCGCGACGCGAATTGGCCACGACCTCGGTGACATGAGGCAGCTCCCGTACCTTCGTCAGCAGTTCAGGAGAGAGCGTGGCAAACTCCAAGGTGATTTTACGGATGGCCTCGCCGGCGGCGGTGTGGGCGGCCAGCTCCAGTTCGGCGACGGCGCCGGAACGAAGGATTTTCCCGCGCTCCATAATCAGCACCTCGTCGCACATATCCTCCAGTTCAGTAAGGATATGGCTGGAAATCAGGATGGTCTGGCCTTTGGCTGCCAATTGCCGGATGTCATCCCGCAACTCGATGCGGGCGCGGGGGTCGAGGCCGGCGGCCGGCTCGTCCAGCAGAAGAATCGCGGAATTGGGAATCAGCACACGCGCCAGCGAGACGCGTTGCTTGAGTCCCTTGGAAAGCACGGCAAGCCGTCGGTCGGCCAATTCGGAAAGACGGGTGAACTCCATGATTTCTTTCACCCGCGCACTGCGCTCCGGCTCCTTCAGGCCATTGGCCCGCGCGTAGAAATCCAAATACGGCAGGACTTTCCAATTCGTGGCGGTCGGCAGAGAGTCCGGCATGAAACCAATCTGCGCGGCGAGGCGCTCGGGATACTCCACCACCGACACGCCATCGTAGGTCACATCGCCAGAGTCCGGCTCCTCGCGCCCCGACAGTAGCCGCAGTAGCGTGCTCTTGCCGGCGCCATTGGGTCCCACCAGCGCCGTCACTTTGCCGCTGGCGAGAGTAAAATCCAGGCCATCCACGGCATGAACCTTGCCGTAGTGTTTGACTAAATTCGTAACTCTAATTTCCACGGCATGCCCCTTTCCTTTAAGCAAAATTGTCAATTCTTGTCCGATTTTGGCATATCCTTGTGACGCCGACAAAGAATCACTGCACCGACCACAGCGGTCAGCGGAGCGACCAGCACCAGCCCGAAGCTCCCGATGATGGTCTTGACCGTCTCGGAGGCCACATACGGGTTGTTGATGAAATCGATGGGGCTGGTGCCCTGGGCGGCGAAGGTCATCATCAGCGTGAGATAGCCACCGGAGTATGCCAGAAGCAGCGTGGTGGTCATGGTTCCGACCACGCTGCGGCCAATGCGCAGACCGGAGAGCAGCAGCTCGCCTCGTGGCAGTTCGGGTCGCCGGAGCACGACCTCCTCCATCCCCGCGGCGACATCCATGGCCAAATCCATCACGGCACCGGAGGACGAGAGGAAAATCGCCCCGATGTAGATATCTGCCAGGCTCAGGAACTCGTAGCCCGAATACAAGAGCGCCTGCGAATAGGGCATCACCGCGCCGTTAATTCGGAAGAGGCGCGTGAAAAGCACCGCCAACAGTGCACTGGCCAGCACACCCGCGATGGCCCCGATGAAAGCGGTCACGCCCTTCTTGGTGAGTCCGGCGACCAAGAAGATGATCGCGGCCGAAAGGATGACCACGGCGGCCAGGCAGACTCCAATGGGACTCCAGCCTTTCAGACACAACGGGATTACCAGCTTCCAGAGCACCAGCGCCGTGAAGACGAACGACAGAAGCGCATTGAAGCCGGTAAGCCGTCCGAAAAGCACCAGCAGCACCGCGAAGAGTGCAAAAAGCAGCACCGTGTAGCCACTGAGGTAGTGGTCCTGGGCATTGAGCGTGTAGGTGGCGGGATCCACGTCGTCCAACACCGCCACCAGGACGATGTCGCCCGGCTCGAATACCTTGTCCAGCTCCATCTGCGCGCGGACGATGTTGGCCGCGGAGAAGACCTGGCCTTTCCAGCGTCCAGTCAGGATTTCGACCTTCAGGGCCTGCACGCCCTTCTGGACCAGGCCGATGGTCATCAGGTCGCTATTGTCCACCTCGACCACCCGGGCGCGTTCCTTGCGGCCTGGTTGCGGATCCTGCCGAGGCATCAAATCCACCTGCCAGAGCGCCAGGCACGCGACCGTCATCACCGCCAGCGTCGCCAGATTGCGACGCAATGACGAGTTTTCCCAGATGGCTTTCCACCAGCGCATAATCATCGAGTTTAAGGCCAAAAGGTTAAAGGTTAAAGTTATCGTTTCCGGTCGAAAGATTTGGCCCTTTGGACTTAGAACTTATGAACTTTACCCTTTACCCTTTGAACTTTATTTCACCAGTTCCTTCAGGCGCTGGGCGATATTGGTGTTGTCCAGCACATTGCTGAAATTCTCGGCGCCGACGCCGCTGGCGGTGGTGGAGACAGGCAGTGCGGTATGTGCGCCACTGGTCCAACCGACGGCGGACTTGTTGTCCAGCATCTTGATCACGGCGGTGGTAAGGCTGTGGCCATCATTCCCGCCGTCCTTGAACTGGCGTTCGAAGGCACGCTGGATTTCGGCCTGCTCGTTGGCGGTGAGGACGAGATTGCCCAGTTTCGCCTGGTTGGGCTGGTCGAAGACAAGTCCGGAGCACTCGGTGACGAGCGCCTTGGCCTCCTCGAAGGTCTTGCCCTGGAGTCCATTGAATTTCACGATCATAGCCTCCTGGGAACAGGTCTGGGCTGCGAGATTCTGGATGAAGGACTGGTAGGCGGTTCCGGCGAAGCCCAGAGTCAGACCACCGGTCTCATGGTCACCGGTGACCACAATCAGCGTCTCGCCGGGATGCTTGGCGGCGAAGTCCAAGGCCAATTCCACGCATTCATCCAGCGCGAGAACCTCGCGGATGGTGGCCGCCGCGTCGTTGGCGTGGCACATATAGTCCACCAGACCGCCTTCGACCATCAGGAAGAAGCCATTCGGCCCGTCCTCCAGCATCGCGATGGCCTGCCGGGTGAACTCGACCAGGTGGATGTCCTCAGGTCCCATGTCGATGTCGTAGGGCAGTTCGTTCTTGGCACCGGAGGCCAGGACCTTCTTGCCCTCGCCCGGAGTAATCGCCTCGAATTCGGCGCGGTTGCGCGCGACGATGTAGCCCGCCTCAGCGGCCAGGTCATAGATGTCTCCCTTGTACAGGGGGTCGTCGGTTTTGTTGTTCTGGGCCACGCCGCCGCCGCCGAAGTAGTCGAAGTCGGAGGCAATGAGGTCCAGGCCAATCTGATAGTAGTTGACACGGCTGACGTTGTGGGCGTAGAAGGCGGCGGGAGTCGCGTGGTTGATGGTCACGCTGGTGACCATGCCGACCTTCTTGCCGGCGGCCTTGGCGACCTCGGCGGACGATTGCAGACGGCGCGTGCCATCGGTATTCATCCCGATGCGGCCGTTGTTGGTCTTTTCGCCGCAGGCGATGGCGGTTCCACTGGCGGCGGAGTCGGTGATGAAGGAGTCCGCAGCAGAGGTCGTGGTCACGCCTTGGCAATCCAGGCTGTTGATGGCCAGCCCCTTGCCGCGCGTCAGCTTGCTGAACTGCTCGGCCACCATGCGCTGCGGGATGGACATGCCGTCGCCAATGAACAGAAAGACATACTTGGGCTTTTTGGCACTTTGGGCAAAGACAACACCGCAGGCCATGACGGTGAACAGCACCGTGAAGATTTTTTTCAAGGTATGCATTTTCGTTTCAATTTAGAGGTTAACCAAGGAAAAAACAAAAACCGCCACAATATAGCCCTCCCGAAGAATACTGACAAGGCAATTGCATGCAAAACGGACAAAATCAATGCCTGTTTCCCACGCCAGTCGCCCGGCAAAAAAGGCAGTGCGCGCCCGCACATAGTTTTCGGAAGGCGAGGATATTATTGCAGCCATAGGCATAGCGACAACTCACCCCATCCCTCGTTTCACGTAACAGCAGGATGTCCAAACCACCGGAAGGACACTCTTCCGGAAGAAGCGTGGCGGCGCGGTCGAACCCGGTGGGTTCCGGCACTTCGCGCCGGGCGGACGGCGCTTCGCTTGCCCGCGCGAATCCCGCTCTTCCTGATGGATCAAAGCGAGTTTGCTCCATGGCGGAGAGAGTGGGATTCGAACCCACGG
>JAFYIW010000207.1 GCA_017538465.1 Victivallales bacterium | reverse complement strand
GAAGCCCTGAGCTGACATTCCGACGCCTCGCGGGAACTTTGGGCGTCCAGACTGCGGTTGGCACGGGCAGTCCCGCATAAAATTCCCTGCGGTTTGGGATAGGGGGTGTGGGGGAAAGGGGAAGGAACTCAGTTCCTTCGCCCTTGCCCCCGTAGCGCGTAGCGCAAGGCACAAGGATTTTTACCGGACAGCAATGAGTTCAGAGGGAAATCATGAAGAAGGATGGCACGCTGGATGAAATTCTGGGAGAATACAGGGGTGTATTGGACACTCCGTTGTTTTAGCTGACGTCTTTCCGAGTCATGGTTTCCCCGAAATATCTCTATAGCAACAACCATTTCCCATGAAGCGGCAATGACTACCCTGAAAATCGGAACTGAAGATGGCTCGTACCTGAGGCGGTACGGCTTTGAGCACGGCATCCGCCGCATCGCCGAACTGGGCTTCGATGGACTGGACTATCAGCGCTTCTGCGATACGGAGACGCCGCTGTTTCACCAAGACGAACAGGGCTTTGAGCGGGAGCTCAAACGGCAGCGGGCCTGCATCGAGGACGTCGGACTGAAGGTCTTCCAGACCCATGGTCCCTGGCGATGGCCCATGCGGGACAATACGCCGGAGGACCGCGCCGAGCGCTTCGAAAAGATGTCCCGATCCATTCTGGGAACCGCCATTCTGGGGTGCGACAAGATGGTCATCCACCCGATTATGCCCTTCGGTGGCGACGAGGGCATTCACACCCGCGAAGTGTGGGAGATGAACGTGGAGTTCTATGGTCGCCTCTGCGAGGCCGGCCGTCGGCACGGTGTCTTCATCTGCCTGGAGAACATGCCCTTCCGTTGCCAATCCACCTCCACGCCTGAAGCCATCCTGAAACTGGTGAAATGCATCGGGGCGTCGAACTGCAAGGTCTGCCTGGACACCGGACACAGTCTCGTGATGGGCGTGCAGCCCGCCGTCGCCGTGCGGCAGATTGGCCGGGAGCACTTGGCCTGCCTGCATGTCCATGACAACAATGGCGAAGGAGATTTTCACTGGCTCCCCTTCACCGGGAAAGGCGATTGGGAGGCGTTCGCGAAGGCGCTTCGCGAAATCGGCTACGAAGGCGTACTCTCCCTGGAAACCGGCATTCCCGCGGGCATCCCAGATGACTTGGCGCCGCTTCAGGAGCAGTCCCTCGTCCAGATGGCTCGACGACTGGCGGAAGTTAAAAATTACTTATAAATAGTTAATAACAAATAAGTTATTGTATTTCAACTTGCATCATGGAAATCCGAGGTGCGCCGATGGAGAAGACTGGATGTTTGGAAGGCTCATTTACACTGTTTTGACGATGCTTCTCTGCCTGGCCTCATCGTGCATCGCCAATTCTCCCAGGCGCATCGTGTGCCTGGGGGACAGCCTGACCGCCTGCGGGGGAGCGGGCGGGCGGTATTCGGACATGCTTCAGTCTTCGCTGACTGGCTATGAGCTGATCAACAGCGGCGTCGGCGGAGACACCCTGGGCGGAGGCCTGGCTCGGCTGGAAAAGGACGTGCTCCAATGGCGGCCCGAATACGTCATTTTGGAACTTGGGGCAAATGACTACTGGCAACGCCGCCGCACCCTGCTGGAGCTTCAGAAAGACTATGAGGAAATCGTGTCACGCTGTTGTCAGGCTGGGGCGAAGGTTCTGATTGTCAGTTGCTTCGGAAATGACAAATTGCCGGATGGCAGACGTCCGGACTGGGCCAACGCCGGAGTGTCCCTGGAGGAATATGCCGCAGGGCTGGCAATCATCGAGAAGGGCTTGGCAGAAAAGTATCACTGCGGATATGTGCCGGACATGCAGTGTGGAATCACCCCGAAGGGGAATCCGGAGCAATGGAGCGACCGCAATCATCCGAATGCCGTGGGCAACCGCATTGTCGCCGACACCATCCTGGTGGAACTGCAAAAGCTTCTGGAATGAGGTCGTCCCCTCCTGAAAACTCCTGAAACGGCACGCCACGGGGAAATTTTGCAAAGCCGGAGAAGGAGCTGTTCCGGAGGCCGTCGAAATCCTCTCCGGCAAGGGCTGTTGTCTGAAGATTCCTCTGGAAAAACGTCAGGGCGACAAGCTGATTTCCCGAAGGGAGTTACATTTTCCGGAACAGCGGTTCCGCTTTTCCGCATTGGGGCATGCTGTCATTATCACCTTCTCTCTTGAGAAGCAAAACCATGCGCAAACTCAATATCCTTCCGTTGCTTGTCGAGCATGCCGACGAACTGGTTGCCCAGCAGCGCGAGCTTTTCGCGTCCGGCGCCATCGACTCGGTCGCCTTTTCGTTCACGCTGGTCCCGGAAGGCGTCCCGCCGCTGGACAAGGTCGCCGAATGCGTCCGCCGTTTCCACGTCTTCCAGGAGCAGCTGCGTCCTTTGGGCATTCCCTGCGGCATCCTGCTCCAGGCGACCTGGGGGCATGGCTGGACACCGGATGAGCCAACGGACTTCCAGCGCATCGTCCGCCTGGACGGGACCACGCAGTACACGATGTGCCCGGAGGATGGGCGTTTCCGGACGTACATCGCCCAGGCGGTCGCCACCGCCGCCTCCGCGCGACCGGACTTCATGATGCTGGATGACGACACGCGCTTCATCACTGGACGGTGCGCCTGCTTCTGTCCCCTCCACACTGCGCTGTACAACCAGGCGACCGGCCAGACGCTCTCCCCGGATGAATTGCGGGAGGCCGTGGCACACGGCGAATCAGCCGCCCGCGAGATGGACGCGGTGCTGCAAAGGTCAATGGAGCGTTTCGCCCGACTGGTGCGCGAGGCCATTGACCATGTGGATGCGCACATCCCATGCAGTTTCTGCCTCTGCGCGGAGGATGTCCGTCATGCCACGACGGTCGCCCGCATTCTGGCGGGGATGGGGCAAAACCCCGTCATCCGCATCAACAACGGCCATTATCTTCAGGATTCTCCGCGCGCGCTTCCGCAATGGCTGTACAGCACGGCGCGACAGGTCTCCGCGTTGCCCGCAGACGCCACTGTGCTCTGCGAGCCGGACACCTGCCCGCAGAACCGGTACTCCACGTCGGCGGCGATGCTGCTGG